>JAHBWH010000054.1 GCA_019637115.1 Myxococcales bacterium
GCCCGCGCCGCCTCGCGCCGTGTCCCCGTGACCGGCTGCGCCGCCCGCGCGGCCCGCCCCCGGCTGACCTCCCTGCGCGCCGTCGCCGCCGTCCGCGCCGTCACCGCCGCGGCCGAGCTCGATGGAGACGTCGACGAGCTGCACGCTCGCGCCCGGCGCGACCAGCACGCCGAACGAGCCGCCACCCGCGCCACCGCCACCGCCACCGGTCGCACCGCAGCCACCGGCGCCGCCGCCACCGCCGCTACCCCCAGAGCGCGGGTTCGTTCCGTCGAGGGCGCCGCCGCCGCCGCCGCCACCACCGCCGCCGCCACCACCACCACCGGCGCCGCCGTCACTGCCGTGACCAGGGACGTAGCGTCCGTCGGCGGCAATGGTCCCGACCTCCGGCCCGGCGGCGCCGGGTGCCCCCGGGGTCCCCGGTGCGCCTGGCGCCCCGTCGCCCCCCTCCTCGGACGGGCGGGCGATCCCGCGATTCCGTCCGCCGCTCCCTCCGGCCGCGCCTCCTGCACCAGGCCCGCCGTCCTGGCCCGAGAAGGATGTGAAGGTCGGGCGGCCGCCGTTTCCTCCCGGGCCCCCGGCCCGCCCGCACGGGCTCGTCCCGCCAGCGCCGCCCGGCGCCGCCGAGCCCCCACCGCCGTCGGCGCCATCCGTCGCGTCCGATCCGTCCGCGCCGTCCTCGCCGTCGACCCCATCGACGCCGTCGGCGCCGTTGCCGGCCCGCAGGCGCACCATCGCGAGCGTCGCCCGGGCGCCCGCGACACGCACGACGACGCTGCTCTCGCTCGGCGCGCCGCCGTCGGCCGCGCGGATCGTCATCCCCTCCAGGCGGATGTCGCTCGTGCGGATCGCGACCGCCTCCGGCGCGTCGCTCTCGATCGAGGTCACGCACGTGGCCGGGTCCCAGACGCCGAAGCCGGCGCACCAGCCGCCGCGGATCGCGACGGGGCGGTTGAGGACGAGCGACTCGTCGTAGGTCCCCTCGGCGACGCAGATCTCGACGCCGCTCGGCGCGCGCGTGACCGCCTCCGTGAGCGTCCGGAGGGGGCTCGATTCTCCGCCGGACGCGGCGTCGTCGCCCGTTGGCGCGACGTGGAGACGACACGGTCCCCCGTCGACGCCGGCGTCGCCGCCCGCGTCGCCGCCGTCGAGCCCAGGCTCGGCGTCGGGGATCTCGGTGGCGTCGGGAGGGTCGGTCGCTCCGTCGGCGTCCCTCGCGTCGGCGTCGCCCGTCGCGTCCACGCGGGCATCGAACGCTGCGTCGACCCTGCCGTCGACCCCGCCGTCGCTCACGTCCCCGCCGAGCCCCGACGGATCGACGGCGCACCCCGAAGCGAGGAGACAAACGGACAGCCACCGAGCAAGACGTGAGGGCATGGGCAAGGCGCATCGTAGTCTGCCCGGAGGCCGCTGCGTACCCCAGCGCGAACGACGCTCAGCGCTCGCCGCCCCGAATTTGCGCCTTTCGCCCCGAGCCACGATATCCTTCGTGCACGATGCCCCACGACCGCGCGCTCGAAGCGTTCCGCCGTTTGCTCGCCGACGCGGCCGTCGGTGGGCAGGCGAAGGTGGACGCGCTCGTCGCGTTGTCTCAGCGCACGGTCTTCGTGCCGACCTGGAGCGTCGGCGGCGACGACTTCCGCACGCTCGTCAGCAGCGAGAAGCAGCACGCCCTCCCGGTCTTCACCGACCACGCTGCCCTCCGCGACGCGGCCGGGCGCTTCGGCTGGCTGACCGTCAGCGGCGACGTGCCTCACAAGGAGATCGGCGCGCGTCAGGCGTTCCGGCACCTCTTCGCGAACGAGATCGGCTTCCTCATCGTCGACATCGGCTCCGAGCACGCGCTCGAGTGCGAGCGCCCCGAGATCGAGCCGCTGCTCGCCACACGCGCGCGCAGCGACTCCTCGGGCGGGCCGTTCGCCGCGGTCGGGCGTGTCAGCGAGACGATGCTCCAGGCGGTCCGCCCCTCGAGCTCGAGCGTCCGCCGCCCCTCGAGCTCGGGCACGCCTCGACCGGACGCCACCCCCGTCGTGGCGCCGCCTCCCGTCCTCTCGCGCGAGACGATCGAGCCTCGGCCGCCCTCGGGCTCCGCCGGGCGCCCGAGCGCGCCCGCTCGCCCCCCGAGCGCGACGTTCTCGCGCCCGTCGGTCGAGCCCCCCGCGGGGCTCACGGTCTCGACCGGCCCCGACGCGAAGCCGGCGGCGACGTTCGGCTCGGGCGGGCCGACGACGATCTCGGCGCTGCCCACGGAGCCCTCCGACGAGGTCTACGACGCGATCTCGAACGTCCTGCGCGGCTTCCCCGAGGTCGAGTGGGCGTCGCTCTGTCACGCCGCGCGCGGCCCCGTCGCTCCCGTACCGACGGTGGGGCTCCGCGTCGACTCGAGCTACCGCGCGCGCGTCGGTGAGATCGTCCAGGCCGTCCGCGTCGCCGCCGACGCGGCGGGCGCGAGCGTCGACGTGCTGCTCCTCGACGACCCCGCGCTCGTGCGCGCGGCGCGCGGAGAAGGCGTGGTCTTCTTCCCGTGGCGTCGCCGCGGCTGACGCTCGCGTCAGCCGCTCATCGCGAGCAGGGCGGCGAGGCGATCGGGCTCTTCGACGTGCAGCCAGTGGCCGGCGTCCTCGAAGACCTCGAGCCGCACGGGCGCGTGCTCCTCGGCGAGCGCGGCGAGGCGCGCGCGGTCGCCGTCGTCGAGGACGCCGCTCCGGCCGCCCACGACGAGGCAGGTCCGCGAAGACGCGCGCGGCACCGCGTCCCAGAGATCGCGCGCGAAGTAGTCGTCGAGGAGCGCCTCGATCGCATCGAGGTCGACCGGGTAGCGCCAGCCCTCGCCCGCGCGCTGGAGGCTCGTCGCGAGCCAGCGCGCCAACATCTCCGAGAACCCGCGCTCGCGGATCGCCTCGACGAAGCCCTCGCGATCCTCGTGCTCGCGCGGGACCTCGCGCAGCATGGCCAAGACCGCGAGCACGTCCTCGGAGCCCCGGCGGTCCGGCCGGGCCGAGGGCGTGCTGTCGATCACCCAGAGCTCGTCGAGCGGGTGCGCGTCCGCGTACGCGAGGGCGACCTTGCCACCGAAGCTATGCCCGACGATCCCCGCGATCGGGACGTCGAGCGGGAGCGCCGCGAGATCGTCGACGCACGCCGGGAGATCGTGCGGAGGGCGCGCGTCCAGGGAGTCACCGTGAAGCCGGAGATCGACGAGCGCGGCTGCCCAATCGGGGCGCGCGGCCACGAAGCGCCGCGCGTGGCTGCGCCAGTTCGAGCCCCGTCCGAGGATCCCGTGCAGGAAGAGCATCGTGCGCTCGGGGCGCGCGTCGCGGGCCTTGAGGACTTCGTGGGCGAGCGTGGCGGGCATGCCCGCAGCACATAGCACGCGCACGCGCGTGCCCAGTCCGAGAGTCCGAGGCGCGAGCGCTCAGGGCGCCTCGGGGCGGTCCTCGACCACCCTCGGCACCGGCGCCGCGGTGCCGCTCGGGACGACCTCGCAGGCGTCGCGGCTCGGGCAGCGCACCACCGCCGTGCGCCCGCAGCCGACGACCTCGTAGACGTCGTGGGTGAGCAAGGTCGAGGTGACCTCCGGCTCGGGGCAGTCGAGCTCGGTCGCGCCCGTGCGGACGACGAGCGCCGACGAGGCGCCGCAGCCCCACGCGCCGACGAGCGCGGCGGCGGCGAGCGCCGCGGTCACGGAGGCAGCGGCGGAAGAGGAGGTGCGTTTGGAGGTGCGAATGGCTCGTGCTCCGGCGCCGGCGTGCTATCCACGCACGCCATGAGCCGAATCTACCGCAAGCTCCCCCCCGCTGGCACGCGCGTCGGTCTCGCGTTCTCCGGCGGCCTCGACACCCGAGCCGCCGTCGCGTGGATGAGCCGTCAGGGCCTCGAGGTCTACTGCTACACCGCCGATCTCGCGCAGCCGGACGAGAAGGACGTCGCGGAGATCCCGCCCATCGCCATGGGACACGGCGCGACCGAGGCGCGCGCCCTCGACTGCCGCGAAGCGATGGTCCGCGAGGGGATCGTCGCGATCCAATGCGGCGCGTTCCATCTCGCGTCGGGCGGCCGGAAATACTTCAACACGACCCCGCTCGGCCGCGCGGTCACCACGACCGCGATCGTGGGCGCCATGCGCGACGACGACGTCCACGTCTTCGGCGACGGCTCCACCCACAAGGGCAACGACATCCAGCGCTTCTATCGCTACGGGATCCTCGTCAACCCAGCCCTGAAGATCTACAAGCCCTGGCTCGACCCGCAGTTCGTCGAGGCCTTCGGCGGCCGCACCGAGATGAGCGAGTACCTCGAGTCGCTGAAGCTGCCCTACAAGATGGGCACCGAGAAGGCGTACTCGACCGACTCGAACGTGCTTGGCGCGACGCACGAGGCGAAGGACCTCGAGTACCTCTCGAAGGGCATCCGCATCGTCGAGCCGATCATGGGCGTCGCCTTCTGGAAGCCCGAGGTCGAGATCGCGACCGAGGAGGTCGAGGTCAGCTTCGAGCAGGGCGTGCCCGTCGCGCTGAACGGCGAGCGCTTCGACTCGCTCTTCGAGCTCTTCCTCGAGTGCAACCGCGTCGGCGGCCGCCACGGCCTCGGCATGAGCGATCAGATCGAGAACCGCGTCATCGACGCGAAGAGCCGCGGCATCTACGAGGCGCCCGGCATGGCCCTGCTCCACATCGTCTACGAGCGGCTGCTCAGCGCCATCCACAACGAGTCGACGCAGGATCTCTACTTCACGCTCGGTCGCCGCCTCGGCCGCCTGCTCTACGAGGGCAAGTGGTTCGATCCCGAGGGCCTGATGCTCAAGGACGCGCTCACCCGCTGGGTCGCCCCGAGCGTCACCGGCAGCGTCACCCTCGAGCTGCGCCGCGGCGACGACTACACGATCGTCGACACCAAGGCCGAGCACATGACCTACGCGCCCGAGAAGCTGTCGATGGAGCGCGTCGAAGCCCCGCCCTTCACGCCCGAGGATCGCATCGGCGCCCTCGAGATGCTCAACCTGCCCGTCAGCGACAACCGCGACCTCCTGCTCCACCACCTCTCGAGCGTCCGGCGGCTCGGGCGCGGGGTGGGCGCCGAGATCGGCGGCCTGCTCGGCCAGGGTGACGAGGGCGACGAGGGCTGACCCACCCGTTGCCCGTGCGGCACGACGGCGTCACACTCGCGACACGCATCTCTCCCACGATGCGGCACATCTCATGGGCTCACGGATCCTCGTCGTCGAAGACGAAAGCGACCTCGCAGAGCTCGTCGCTTTCAACCTGAAGCAGGCCGGCCACGTCGTCACGACGGCGGGCACCGGCGCGACGGCCCTCGCCGAGATCCGGCGGCAGCGGCCGGACCTCATCGTGCTCGACGTGATGCTGCCGGACATCACGGGGCTCGAGGTCTGCCGGCGGCTGCGGCGCGACGAGGGCACGGCGCGCATCCCCGTCGTGATGCTGACGGCGAAGGGCGAAGAGGTCGACCGCGTCGTCGGCTTCGAGGTCGGCGCGGACGACTACGTCACCAAGCCCTTCTCCCCGCGCGAGCTGCTCTTGCGCGTCGAGGCCATCCTCCGCCGGCTGGGCACCACGGAGGAGGAAGGCCCGCAGACCTTCACCGTCGGCTCGCTCGTGCTCGACATCGCGGGGCACCGCGTGACGGTCGAGGGCGAAGAGATCGGGCTGACCGCGCTCGAGTTCCGCCTCTTGCTCGACCTCGCGAAGCGGCGCGGCCGCGTCCAATCCCGCAACGCGCTCCTCGAGCGCGTCTGGGGTTACGCGCCCGGCATCGAGACGCGGACGGTCGACACCCACGTCAAACGCCTCCGCGAGAAGCTCGGCGCCGCGTCGGACTACATCGAGACCGTCCGCGGCGTCGGCTACCGGATCCGCTCCGACGTCCCCTCCTGACGTCCCCGCCTGACGGCGCCTCGGCGCGACGGCGCTCATGTCACCGGCTGGACGCTTGCTCCGCGCCCCCTCTGCGCCGCACGCTGAGCCCGTCGTGGCCGCCCCGACCCCCAGCACGCCCGCTTCGCCGCCCGCCGACCGCCCGAGCCTGGTCCGTGGGCTCACCCGCACGCGGCCGCACGGGGGCCTGCGGCGCAACCTCGTCGGCACGGTCGTCACGGCGATCGGCACGCTGATCTTCGCCCTGCTCCTGCTCGAGGACCCCCTCGTGGAGCATCGCGTGGCCCAGCTCGCGCAAGAGACCATCGGGGACGCGATGGGGGTCGCCCTCGAGCGCCTCGACCAAGGGCTCGCGCCGGACGTCGTCGCGGACCTCGTCGGCGCGGAGACCCACACGCGCATCACCATCCTCGGCGCCGAGGGTGTCGTGGTCGGCGACAGCGGGCTCGACGGCGACGCGCTCGCGACGGCGACCGGCCTCGTGCACGAGGAGGCCTACGCGGCCTTCCTCGCGGGTCGCCGCCGCGCCTCGCGCAGCAACGGCGTGCACGTCGCCTTCGAGCGCCACGGCGACCTCGTCGTGCAGGTGGTCCGCTCGACCGCGCTCTCCGATCGGGTGCACGAGACGGTGCGCGAGCTGCTCGTCATCGGCGGTCTGATGGCGGCGCTCGTCGCGATCTTCCTCACGCTCGTGCTCGGGCGAACGCTCATCGAGCCGGCGAAAGAGCTGACCCAGGTCGCCGACGCCCTCGCCGCGGGCGACCTCAGCGCCCGCTCGCGCAGCGAGCGCGACGACGAGCTCGGCGCCATCGGGCGCGCGCTCGATCGCATGGCCGACCAGCTCGCCGATCGCATCGAGAACCTGCACGCCGAGCAAGACCGGCTCCGCACGGTGCTCAACTCGATGGTCGAGGCCGTCTTCGTGACCGACAGCCTCGGCCGCATCATCGCGACCAACCAGGCGCTCGACAGGCTCCTCGGCGCCGACGTCCTCGGCCTGACGGCGATGGAGGCGCTCAAGAGCCCCGAGCTGCACGACGCCGTGCGCACGGCGCGCAAGGGCGAGCCCTGCCACGTCGAGCTCGAGATCCGTCTCGGCGACCTCTACTCCTTCAGCGCCCACGTAGCGCCGCTGCAAGCCGGCGCGGGCGTCGTCGCCGTACTCCACGACGTCAGCAAGCTCCGCGAGACGGATCGGCTGCGCCGCGACTTCGTCGCGAACGCGAGCCACGAGCTACGCACGCCGCTGACCGCGATCCGCGGCTTCGCGGAGACCCTGCGCGACGGCGCGCTCGAGGACCCGGACGCGGCCCGCCGCTTCCTCGACGTGATCTTGCGGCACACGCTGCGCCTGCAGGCGCTGGTGGCCGACCTCACGGCGCTCTCGCGCGCCGAGTCGCCGGACCAGCACCTCGAGCTCGAGGACGTCGACGTCGGCCGGGCCGCGATGGAGGTCGTCCGCGGCCTCTCGTCCAAGGCCGAGCAGCGGCGCGTGCAGCTCGTCTTCGAGCCCCCACCCGCGACGCTCGTCGTCCACGCGAACGAGCGCGGCCTCGATCAGGTGCTCATCAACCTGGTCGACAACGCGATCAAGTACACGCCCGAGGGCACGAGCGTCCGCGTCCGCGTACGCGACGTCGACGACCACGTCCGGCTCGACATCAACAACCCCGGACCGCCCATCGCCCCGCAGCACCTCGAGCGCGTCTTCGAGCGCTTCTATCGCATCGACGAGGGCCGCTCTCGCGACGTCGGCGGCACGGGCCTCGGGCTGTCGATCGTCAAGCACCTCTGCGCGCAGATGGGCGCAGAGGTGAAGGTCCAGAGCAACGACGCCGACGGAACCACCTTCTCGGTCCTCTTCCCCACCCCGTAGCGCGCGCGACGAGGGTACGTGCTACACCCGGAGCGTGCCCAAGATCCCCCGGTGGTGGTGGATTCTGCCGCTCGTCCTGATCGCGCTCTTCGCGTCCCTGCAGCTCCAAGGGACGGGCCGTGAGATGCGCTACGACGAGCTGCTCGCGAAGGTACGCGCGGGCGAGGTGCGCTCGGTCGTCCTCGACGGGCAGACCGTCCGGGGGGAGCTGCGGGTCGACGGCGAGAGCGACGACGCCGCGCGCCCCGCGCGCCCTTCGGAGCGCCACCAGACCACGTTCACGACCGCGCGGCCCGTCGACGACGACCGCCTCGTGCCACTCCTCGAGGAGCACGGCGTGCGCATCCGCGTCATCCCCAAGAGCGACGGCTCGTGGATGACCTGGATCTGGCTGCTCCTGCCGCTCCTGCTCCTGCTCAGCCTCTTCGCGCGGATGCAGGCGGGCGCGGGGGGCGCGCCGGGCGCGATGGCCTTCGGCAAGTCGAAGGGGAAGATCTTCACGCAGCGCGACATCAGCGTGAACTTCGACGACGTCGCGGGGGTCGACGAGGCGAAGGCCGAGCTACGCGAGGTCATCGACTTCTTGAAGAACCCCGACAAATACCGGGCGCTCGGCGCGCGCATCCCCAAGGGGATCTTGCTCGTCGGCCCGCCCGGCACGGGCAAGACCTTGCTCGCGCGCGCGGTCGCCGGCGAGGCGCGGGTGCCCTTCATCTCGATCAGCGGCTCGGAGTTCGTCGAGATGTTCGTGGGCGTGGGCGCCGCCCGCGTGCGCGACCTCTTCGAGCAGGCGACCCAGACCGCCCCCGCGATCGTCTTCATCGACGAGCTCGACGCGCTCGGCCGCGCGCGCGGCCCCGGCAACATGCCGGGCAGCAACGAGGAGCGCGAGCAGACGCTCAACCAGCTCCTCGTCGAGCTCGACGGCTTCGAGCCGCTCGGCGAGGGCCGCGGCGTCGTCGTCATCCTGGCCGCCACCAACCGCCCCGAGGTGCTCGACCCCGCGCTCCTGCGCGCGGGCCGCTTCGACCGCCAGGTCGTGGTCGACCGGCCCGACCGCATCGGGCGGCGGATGATCCTCGGCGTGCACACCCGCAAGGTCCCGCTCGATCCGAGCGTCGACCTCGAGGTGGTCGCCCAGCGCACGCCCGGCTTCGCCGGCGCCGACCTCGCCAACCTCGTCAACGAGGCTGCGCTCCGGGCCGCGCGCGAGGGGCGCGACGTGGTGATCATGGACGACTTCAGCCACGCGCAGGACCGCGTGCTCGCGGGGCTCGAGCAGCGCTCGAAGCTCATCGACGAGGAGGAGCGCAAGCGCGTCGCCTACCACGAGTGCGGCCACGCGCTCGCCGCGCGCTTCGGGGGCAGCGGCACCAAGGTCCACAAGGTCAGCATCGTCCCGCGCTCGGTCGGCGCGCTCGGCTTCACGATGCAGCTCCCCGAGCGCGAGCGGCGCCTGTTCACGCGCTCGCAGCTCGAGGCGCAGATGGTCGCGCTCGTCGGTGGCCGCGCGGCGGAAGAGCTCGTCTTCGGCGAGGCCTCGACGGGCGCCGCGGACGACCTCCGCAAGGTCACCGACCTCGCCCGCGCGATGGTCCTCGAGCACGGCCTCTCCGAGGCGGTCGGCCCCGTGTCCATCGAGCGCCGGACGACCTACCTCGGAGGGCTCGGCGGCGGCGTCGAGGTCGGCGGGAAGACGGCCGACCTCGCCGACGCCGAGGTGCGACGCCTCGTCGACGAGGCGCTGCGGCGGGCTCGGAACATCCTCGAGACGCACCGCGAGCGCCTCGAACGGATGGTCGAGGTGCTCCTCGAGACCGAGGTCCTCGAGGGCGACGCGCTCGACGAGTTCCTGCAGGCCTGAGGGCAGTACTCAGTACTGGATGCTCGACGCGAGCTCCGCCGAGCTCGGGAAGCCGGAGCCCTCCCAGATGCCGTCGAGGCCCTCCATCCGCTCGAACAAGCGCGCCTCGGCCGCCCGCGCGCGCGGCACGCGGAACCCGTAGCGGACGTCGCGCAGCGACCCGAGGATGACGGGCGCGAAGAACATCGCGTGGCAGAGCCGATGGCGAAAGTGGTCCTCCGGGCTCACCAGCTGCGCGACGTCGAGGGACGCCGGCGTGACCTGATCGGGCGCCGGCGCCCGCAGGCGCCAGGGCATCTCGGCGAGCGGGATGGCCGCGTAGCTGTGGTGATCGGCCGTGTGGTAGACGCTCTGGGCGCAGATCACGCTCGCGAGCGTCCAACCGAGCGCGCCACCGCGCGTCAGCTCCTCGCCCGAGGGGAAGCCGGGCACCCACGTCCCGATGTGCTCGGCCCATTTGTGGACGGCGTGGACGCCGTCGTCTTCCGGCGGCAGGGCGTCGAGGACCTCGGCGACGAAGGCGCTCACGACGTCGTGCCACGCGCGGCGGTAGCGCCCGTAGATCACGTGCTCGCCGAAGAGCCCGTCGCCGAAACGATAGGGCGCGTAGTCCGCGACGCCCTCCACGCCGTCGCGGCCGGCCTGGACGAGCGCGTGTATGCCCTCGGTCGTGTAGGGGAAGGGCGTGTAGATCTCGCGCTGCGAGTTGTGGAGCACCGAGCGGCGGTGGTGGATCACCGACTCGTTCAGGCCGGCGGTGTAGCGGGTGTGGGGCTCGAGCAGGCGCGAGATCACGTGGCCGCGCGGCAGCACCGCCCGCGTGACGGCGCGGATCGTGTCGAAGGGGAAGTGCAGCCGCGGGTGCTCGGTCCCGACGAGCCGCCCCTGCGCGCCCTGGAGGACGAAGTACTTCGCGAGCGACCACGACGCCCCCTCACCGGGGGTCACGACGCGCTCGCCGACGCGGATCGCCGCCGCGCGCCACGCCCCGCCCTCGCGGAGGAGCAAGGTCACGGTCGGCGCGACGTGGCAGCCCGGCAGCGCGTGCTCGCGCGGCGCGAAGGAGCAGTCGACCTTCGCGACGTCGCGCGCGTCGGCCAGCGCGCCGAACGCGCGGCGGTCCTGGGGCTCGAGCCGGAGCGAGACGAACTGGCCGAGGCTCGTCTCCGTCAGCAACGCCGCGAAGCGCGCGTCGTCCACCGGCACGAGCCGCGGCCCTCGCAGCGCGTGCTTCGCCGCGCTGGGCGTGAGGCGGATGATCTGGCCGAGGTAGCGCGTCACGTTCGCGCGCACGTGGTCGATGCGCTCCTCCTCGTCGAGGTGCAGCACGGGTGCGTAGAGGCCGGGGCTGACGACTGGCGGCTGCGGCCAGGGCGCGTCGACGCCGGGCGGTGTCGGCGCAGGCGGCGCGTCGATTTGCCCCGACTCCCAAGGCAGCGGCTCGACGATCGGCGAGTCGATCCAGCTCTCGGGCGAGCGCTGCAGCACGCCGAAGCCCTGGAGAAGCGCGTGGAGGCGCGGGGTGCGCGCGGCGGCGCCCACCTTGGCCGCCGCGGACAGCACGCCGACCCCGCGATGGAGCGGATCGTCGACCCGCTCGAGCGCCGCGCGGACGATCGAGCGACGTGCGCCCTTCCGATGAACGCCCGATGCAGGGGCGCGCGGCGCCGCAGCCTCGCCCTCCTCCGCCTCCCACGTGCGGGTCCCCGAAGGGCGCGGCACCACGTCGGAGTGCGATAGGGCGCGCCGCGAGGCGTCGGGCTCCGCGCCACTTTCAATCGCGGAGACACCGACGTGGGCTCTCCGCGAAGAGGACCGCTTGGAAGACGACATGAACCTCAACCTCCCTCGGCGGTCGCGACGCGCGGACCCGAGCACCGACCACCAATAATCCACGCGATCGCCCCTGGCAATGGTGAGCAGACGTCCACGAGCGCGGATCGAGCCCGTTCGTCACAATTCCGCTCACAGCTCAAACGTGCACTGCTAGCCCCGTCGAAACCAGGACTCCTCGTGGCGATGGCGACCGAGGTTCACGGATAGAACGAGAGGCAGGACAGTGAACGCCGATCACCGCGCGAATCGCGAACGTCGACTACGCTCGGGCTACCGCGCCTCGGCCCGGCGGAGTAGCTCTCGCGCGAGCAGCTCGAGGTCCAGGTTCATCAAGTCGACTTCGGTCTCGAGCTCTTCGAGCATCGCCTCGCGAAGTCGCAGCTGCTCGACGTCGTAGTCACCTCCGTCGCCGAAGAGCAGCGCCTCGAGCGCCGCCCGCTCTCGCTCGGCCGGAGCCTGCGCCTCGATGAGCTCGCGCCAGCGCCCACGGATCTGCTCGCGCGCCGACCGCTCCGCGCCGACCCGAGGCGTGACGAGCAGCTGCCCGACCGACGTGGGGAGCGCGTGCTCCTCCTCGCGCCACAAGGCCCGCAGGAGGTTGCGCTGGTGCGTGATCGACACCCGCGGGGCTGGACGGACGGCGGCCACGACGCCGAGCACCGCCGACGCCACGCCCCCCACGATGGCGACCACCGGCGCCGCGCGGTGGTTGTCGTCCGCGAGCTCGATGATCCCCGCCCCGAGCCCGGAGATCGCCCCGATCACGATGGAGGCGATCGTGAAGCGCCGCTCGCTCGTCCGGGCGCGCTCGACGAGCTCGTCCTGGAGATCCTCGAGTTGGTCTCCGAGGCAGTCGACCTCGGCCATCGTCGCCGCGAGCTCGCTGCGAAGCAGCGAGAGACGCGCGAGCGCGGCGATCTCGCGCCCCTCCTCCGAGAGCACTCGCCCCATGCGGCCCGCCCGCGCCACGCGCGCGAGCTCCGGATCCATCGCCGCGTCCCCCTCGAACGACCCGTCGTCCAAGCGCTCCGCGGGCATCGGGACCGAGCGGGCACATCGCGCGTCGTTCCGCAGGTGCGTCCGCGTGCTCGCGCCGAGCGAGCCGGCGCACCCCATCAAGATCCCGAAGGACGCGAGGATCGAGAGCTCACGCATGCGCCTCGGCGTAGCACCAACCGGGCGCTCGGGCGCGGAGCGCTCAGCTCGGCGGGCGGAGGCAGACGCGGCCCACGCACTCGAGCCCTTCACAGCAGTCCTCGGTGGTCGTGCACGTCTCGCCGTCGTTGCGGCAGCGATCCGGCGGTGGCGGCGAGCAGACGAGCGCGCCGCTCTCGTCGGGGCGGCAGTCCCCGCCGCAGCACTCGCTGCCGACGCTGCACGACTCGCCGTCCGGGCGACAAGGGCGCGGCGCCCAGAACGCGCTGATGTTGCGAGAGGTCGTCCGTTGGCCCGAGAGCCAGTACGGCGGGCTCGACGGATCGGTGCCGGGCGGAGCGTCCTTGCGGATCGCCGTGACCCAGATCTGCTGGAAGTCCGTGCCCGCCGTGCCGACCTGCGCGTTGCCGTAGTCGCGACGCGAGAGGAACGAGAGCCAGAAGTAGCCGCCCTGGTCGAAGGGCGAGAAGCGCGGCTGGAAGTTCGTGGTCGAGGGCCCGTTGGCGGCGTCGAGGCGCACCACTCCCGCGCCGTCGCGGCCCATCACATAGAGCGCCGACTGCTGATCCTCGCTGCGCGTGCCCGAGCCGTGCGCGAACGCGATGTGGCGCGAGTCGGGTGACCACGAGGGGTAGCTGTCGGCGTTTCCGGGAGGCGACGAGCCCGCGAGGCTGGCGCCCGCGTGGATGACGCGCGAGGCGCCGAAGGTGTCGGGGCCCGTGACGTCGAGCGTGCCGATGTCGCCCGTCGTGAAGGCGCCGCCCCAGGCGTTCGCGTTGGTCACGTAGGCGATGCGGGTGCCGTCCGGCGACCAATCGGGCTGCGTGACGTTCGTCGGCAGCGTGCCGGTCACGGGGACGAGCGCGCCCGTGAGCGGGTCCATGAAGCGCATGATCCCCGCGGGGCCGGTGCCCTCGAAGCTCGAGAGCACGAGGCGGGTGTCGTCGGGGCTCCAGGCCGAGAACCACCAGCGCGTGCTCGTCGGCTCGACCGTCTGCAGCGGGAAGATCGAGGGCGCGGGCGCGCCCGTGAGGTCGGTCGTGAGGTCGAAGACTGCGCCGATGTTCTCGCCGCCGCCGAGGCGCCCCGCCATGTAGCGCCCGCTGTTCGAGACCGAGTGGCAGCCCACGCAGCTAGCGCCGTCCATCGCGGCGGGCGGCGAGGGCATAAACTCGTCGGGGGTCGCCGTGCCGTCGTCGATGCGCACGATGCGGCCGCGCTGGATGTCCCAGTAGTAGACACTACCCGTGAGCGCTGCGCGGGCGAAGAGCACCTGCCGAGGGGTGCCCGCGATGGCCTCTCCGGTCGCGGCCTCCCAGCGGTCGACGGTGATGGAGGCGCGGGCGTCGGGCTCGGTCTGGGCGACCGCCCGCCACGCCTCGGCGTTCACGAGCCAGTGCAGGCCGAAGCCCGCGCCGCCGTGCGCGAGGTAGGCGACGACACGCACGCTCGGCTTCGCGAGCGTGACGCGGAAGAGGTCGCCCTCGACGCCCCGGGTCCACTGGATGTCGGCGGGGTAGACGTTCTGCGGCATCACGGCGCCGTCGAGCGGGTAGACCAACCCCGCGCGGCGGGCGTCGTCGGCGACCGGCGCCGCGAAGCGGGCCTCGACGTCGGCCGGCACCCCGGGACCGACCAGCTCGCGCTCGAGCCGCACGGTGACGCTGGCGCTCGCCGTGAGCTCGCCCCCGCTCGAGCTCACCGTCGCCGTGATCGTGGCCGCGCCGCCGATGACGCCGTTCGCCGAGAAGGTGCCGCTGCCGAGGTCGAGGTCGCCGATGGAGCGCGCGTCGATGGCCCAGGAGATGCCCGCGCCGAGGCCGATCTCGCTGCCGTCCTCGCGCACGCCGACGACCTCGAAGTCCTGCGTCGGTCGCTCTCCGGCCCGCGCCACGAGGCTCACCATCGGGGGCTCGACGCGGATCGAGCTCACGGGCGAGACGACGACGTCCGGCCGCATCGGGTCGGCGTCCATCGCGCCGCCATCGCCCGTGCCGCCTACGACGCAGCGTTCATCGACGCAGACGCGACCGCTCGGGCAGTCGGCGGTGGTGACGCAGCTCCCCGAGGGGGTGGGGCTGGAGGGTGAGCAAGCGAGAGCCGCCAGCGCGGCGAGCGAGAGGATCCGGCGCATGCGTGAAGCATATTCCGTCCCCGCCCCTCCCGTCCTGACGCTTCACGCGCGCTTCCTTACAACAGGACGCGCAAGCCGCCCATCACGCTCGTGAGCGGGACGGCCTCGCCCGGCGCGTCGACGGGGATGAAATTCGCGTAGTCCACACCGATCGTCAGCTCGACCCCACGGAACAACAAGATCCCGAGGCTCGCCCGCGAGGTGACGAGGAACGCGCGACCGATCATGCCGAAGCCCACGTCCCCCATCACCGAGACGTGCCCATGCTCGAGCGTGGCGCCGAGCGAGAGCCACTCGGCGCCCGTGACGACGCCCGCCGCGTCGCGGAGCCGATGCACCTTCGCGCCGACGCGGATCTGGAGGTAGTCGAGGTCCAGCGCGCGGTACGCGAGGCCGAGCCGGCCGAGGCCGAGCGACTCGTCGTTCTCGAGGTCGAAGTAGCCCGCGTAGCCAAAGTCGACGTCCACCCCACGCGGGAACTGGAGCCGCGTGTCGACGCCGACGCGGAGCGCGCCCAGGGTCGCGGCCCCGAGCTCGAGGCCGACGTGGGCGCGCATCGGCGCGCGCGGCGCGCGCGCGTCGACGTATGGGTCCGAGTCCGCGCCGACCACGATCACGCCGTCGACGAGCACCTCGTCATGAACCAGCTCGCCATGGGCCCAGGCGTCATCCACCCAGACCTCCTCGTGGAGCGCCTCGCGTCGCGAAGAGGGGCCCCCGCGGCTCGCCCCGCGCACGGTCGCCCTCGCGTCGCTCACGCTCGCGTCGGACCCCACCCGACGCGACGCGCCCCGGACGGTGCCGCTCGCGCGCGACGTCGTGCTCTCCTCGTCGTCGGTGTCGATGCGGACCCGCACCGTCGTGCCGCGGAGGGTCGCCGCGCCGCCCGTGACGCCGACCGTCCCGGGCATGCGCGGGGGCGCGACGTGCGCGGCGCCCCCCGGCTGTGCCCGCGGACGATCGGCGAGGATTCGACGGGCCGTGGGGGTCCCGCTGGTCCGCAAGCCCGCCCGCGACGACGACACGCCGGACGACGACGAGCGACTCGAGGAGGAAGAGTCGGACGACGACGATGAGTCGGACGAGGACGACGAGGAGCGCCTCGAAGACGACGAGCTCGAGGACGACGAGCTCGAAGACGACGAGTCACCCCGGACCGCGCCGCCGACCCGGCCGAGCTGCGCCTCTACTCCGCCGGACGCCGCCAGAGACCCCGCCAGCCCCAGGGCGACCAGGGCGACGAGGTTGCCTGCTCCTCTCCCTCTCCGTGCCATGCCTCAGAGTACGCCCCAATCGCTCGGAAGTTCCGTCGACGACGGTAAAGATTCGTGAGTCCGTAGAATCGCGAAATGTCCACGAATACGGACGTCGCGTTCGCCCGATTCTGTGCCCCCTCGGATGCTTCGTGCGAGACTCGGCCCCCTCGAGACCCCATGCGCCTCGCGCCTCGAACACCCCCCTGGCTCCCGCTGACGCTCGCGCTCGCCGCCGCGTGGGCGCCGTCGCGCGCGCTCGCCGCAGGCGGCGGCGGCGACGACGGCACCACGCTCACGGTCGTGCTCCTGCTCGCGGGCGTCGCCGGCGCGTACCTGCTGGCGCACTTCGTGGTCGACGAGCTGCAGACCCGCTTCCTCGTCCTGCCCGGCGTCGAGTACCTCCTGCTCGGCCTGCTGCTGACGCTGCTGATCCCCTCGAACGTCCTCGACGTCGGACAGCTCTTGCCGATGATCGCGCTCGCCGCCGGCTGGATCGGCCTCTTGCGCGGAATGGGCCTCGACCGCGCGACCCGGCGGGGCTGGGCGCCACACACGGTGCGCATCGCGCTCCTCCACCACGGCGTGCCCGGCGCGCTCGTCGGCGTCGGCTTCTACTTCTTCGTCGAGAGCGGCTGGGCCGACTACTTCTTCGGCCTCACCCTCGACGGACTCGGCCCCCGCGAGACGGCGGCCGCCGCCTTCATGCTCGGCTGCTGCGCCGCCGCCGACAGCGTCGAGCCCTTCGACATCCTCGCGCGGCGCTACCGCATCGAGGGCCCGCTGACGGAGCTCCTCCGGGGGGCGTCCCGCCTCGGCGACCTCTTCGTGCTGATCGTCTTCGGCCTGGTCTTTTGCATCTGGCACCCGTGGACCTCTGGCGCGCTGCAGCTCACGCCGACCGAGTGGGGCGCGCTCCAGTTTGGCCTCGGGGTGCTCCTCGGGCTGCTCTTCACGCCCTTCCTCGGCGGCAGCGAGTCGAGCAACAAGCGCTTCCTCGCGCTCGTCGGCATCATCACCTTCGCGAGCGGCGCCGCGTTCTTCCTCGAGCTCTCGTCGCTCTCGGTGAACGTGGTCCTCGGCATCGTGCTCGTGAACGTCGCCCGCACCGGCCGCGAGATCCGCGACACCGTCGCGAACACGGGCAAGCCGATGCACCTCTTGCTCTTGATGTTCGCGGGCGCGCTCTGGCAGCCGCCGCCGCTCGTGCCGACCGTCGCCGTGCTCGGCGGCTTCCTCGTGCTCCGCGTGCTGGGCAAGGCGCTCGCCAGCCGCATCGGGGCGTGGGGCATCCCCGAGCTGCGCAAGGACCTCTACCGCGCCTTCCTCGCGCACGGCGAGGTCTCGGTCGCGATGGCGGTCTCGTTCCAGGTCGTCTTCGACGGCCCCGTCGTCGACCTCGCCTACACGGTCGTGCTCGGCTCGATCGTGCTCCACGATCTGCTCGCGCCCCGCTTCTTGCGAGGGCTGCTCGTCGACGCGGGCGACATCCACCGCGAGCGAAACCCCGGACGCACGTCCATCATCCCGGAGGCGCCCTGATGTACATCGTCGTCATCGGCCTCGGCGAAGTGGGTCGCTACCTGCTCAACGTGCTGCAGCACGAGGGCCACGACGTGATCGCGATCGATCGCGACCCCGCGGCCGTGACCTACGCGGAAGAGCACTACGACTGCGCCTCGCTCGTCGGCTACGGCGCGAGCCAAGAGATCCTCGACCGCGCGGGGGTCGCGAAGGCGGACCTCGTCGTCGCCTGCTCGGACCACGACGAGGTGAACCTCATCGCCGCGCTCGCCGCCAAGCAGCTCGGCGCCAAGCGCGTGATCGCGCGCGCGCAGGGCAACGAGTGGGCGCGCTGGACCGAGGGCATCCGCTACGGGCTGCTCGGCGTCGACGTCGTCATCAACCCACGGGTCCTGGTCGGCCAGGAGCTCGGCCGCGTCGCGCGCTCGCATGGCGCGGTCGACGTCATCGACCTCGCGCAGGACCGCATCGAGCTCGTGCAGATGCACATGACCTCGCGGATGGCGAACAAGCCGCTCGCGAAGCTCCAGCTCCCCCCCGACACCCTCGTCGCGGCCTATGTGCGCGACGGTGAGCTCGTCGTGCCCGGCGGCGCGGACGTGCTCCTCCCCGGCGACACCGTCTATCTGATCGGTCGCCCGGAGGCGATCCTCGAGGCCGAGGACCTCTTCTCGACCCGGCGCGAGGCCGACCGCCTCCTGATCATCGGCGGCGGCGTGGTGGGCCAGGCGCTCGCGCGTCAGGTGCTGCCGCAGGGCGGCAAGGTGACGATCATCGAGAAGGACGCGCGGATCGCGGAGGAGCTCGCGGCCGAGCACCCCGACATCACGATCGTGCGCGGCGACGGCACCGACGCCGACCTGCTCGACGAGATCGAGGTGAAGTCCTTCGACCTCTGCGCGAGCGTCACGCAGGCCGACGAGGTCAACCTCATGGCCGCGCTCATCGCGAAGCGCCACGGCGTCGCGCGCACCGCGGCGCTCGTCAACCGCGCCGATTATGCGCCGATCTACCGGCAGCTCGGCATCGACATCGTGCTCTCGCCGCGCACGGTCGCGTCGGACCACATCCTGCGCTTCGCGCGGACGACCGCGATCCACAGCATGCACGTGCTCGAAGGCGGCGCGGAGGTCATCGAGATCGTCGCGTCCAGCACGGCGGCCATCGTGGGCAAGCCGCTCCGGCGGCTCTCGCTGCCGAAGGGCGCGCTCCTCGCGGCCATCGTCCGGGGCGAGCACGTCGTCGTGCCACGCGGCGACGACGAGGTGAAGCCGGGCGACCGGGTCATCGTGATGACAACGGCGGAGGCGCGGCCGACCCTCGAGCGCCTCTTCCGCGGGAGGCGAGGGAGCTGAGATGCCGGACGGCCGGACCAAGCTGCGCGATCTGCGCGGCGTCGGCCGACCCGTCGGCGCCGTGATGATCGGCGTCGGCATCATCATGGCGCTCACGACCACCGTGGCCGCCACGTGGGATCTCGTCGCGCCCTCGGAGCGAATCCCCCAGGGCGGCGCGCTCGCGTGCTTCGCCTCGGCGGCGCTCGCCGCCGCCATCGGCGCCGCCGTGTTCGGCTGGAGCCGACGAAGCGCGCGGGGCACCACCCTGACGCGACGCGAGGCGCTCCTCTCGGTCACGCTGATCTGGTTCGGCGCCGGGGTCTGCGGCGCGCTTCCCTTCCTCTTCGGGGCCCGCATGGGGGCCGCGGACGCCTTCTTCGAGAGCGTCTCGGGGCTCACCACGACGGGCGCCACCGTCATCACCGACATCGAGGCCCGTCTCTCTCGACCGCTCCTGCTCTGGCGGTCGATGCTCCAATGGCTGGGCGGCATGGGGATCGTCGTGCTCTTCGTCGCCGTCTTCCCGAGCCTCGGCGCGGGCGGCAAACACCTCTACAAAGGAGAAGCGCCGGGCGCGCAGATCGAGGGGCTGCGCCCGCGCATCGCCGAGACCTCGATCACGCTCTGGAAGATCTACGTGACGTTCACCGTGATCCTCCTGGGCCTTCTCATCGCGCTCGGCATGGACCCCTTCGAGGCACTCTGCCACGCGCTGACCACCTTGGCGACGGGGGGCTTTTCGACGCGCGATGGCTCGATCGGCGCGTTCGAGAGCCCCACGATCGAGTGGGTGATCTCGGTCTTCATGCTGTTGGCGGGGGTCAGCTACGGCCTCTACTTCGCGCTCTTGCGAACCCGCCGACTCAAGCCGCTCCTTCGGAGCGTGGAGTTCAGGACCTACGTCTGGATCATCGCGGTCTCCACGGCCCTCCTGACGGTCCTCAACCTCCACCGCCACGCCCCGCTCGACGCGCTCCGGTACGCGCTCTTCATGGTGGGCACCAACATCAGCTCCACGGGCTACGGCGTCGACGACTACACCCAATACTCGCAGCCAGCGTTCGGCATCGTGCTGATGCTCATGTTCGTCGGAGGTTGCGCCGGCTCCACCGCGGGCGGCATCAAGGTCGAGCGGATCGTCATGATGGCCAAGCAGACGCTGGCGCAGGTTCAACGGAGCTACGAGCCGAGCGTGGTGCAGGTCGTGCGGATGGGACGTGCGGTGATCGCGAAGCCCGTCGTGGCGGACGTGATGAGCTTCTTCGCGGTCTACATGGCGAGCATGGCGATCGGCATCTTCGTGGTGTCGGTCGTCGACGGGGTGCCGCTTCCCACGGCCTTCGGCGCGATGCTCACCAGCCTCTCGAACATGGGGCCCGCGCCCTTCCACGACACCGCGGGCTTCGCGGACAACTTCGCGGCCTACTCGCCGGTGTCGAAGGTCTTCTTCGCCTGCGCGATGGTGATCGGCCGCCTCGAATTCTTCACCTTCTTCGCCTTGTTGATCCCGGGGTTCTGGCGCCGATGAGCGAACGCGACGACGACGAGCTGCTCGATCCGCGACGCGACGGCGCGACCTCCGCGTCCGAGGCGGGCGAGGGCGCGCCTCGGTCCGAGTCCGTGTCCGAGTCCGTGTCCGAGTCCGTGTCCGAGTCCGAGTCCGTGTCCGAGTCCGGGACCGAGACCGGGACCGAGTCCGAGTCCGAGTCCGTGTCCGAGTCCGAGTCCGAGTCCGAGTCCGAGTCCGAGACCGAGTCCGAGACCGAGTCCGAGTCCGAGTCCGAGACCGAGTCCGAGACCGAGTCCGAGTCCGAGACCGAGACCGAGACCGAGACCTCGACCTCAAAGCAGCGCAGCGCGGCGGCGGACAACGTAGGGGCCCGTCCCTCGGCGGGAGGCGGCGGCGGCCGCGGGAGCCAACCTCCGGGTGGTCACGGCGGCCACGGCGGCCATGGCGAAGGGCACGGTGGGCACGACGACGACCACGGCGGAGGCGACACGCTGCGCCAGGCGACCATCGTCTCCGTGCTCGTGTTCGTCCTGACGCTGCTGCACCGCTACGGCGGCCCCTCGGCGGGCGTCGGCTACGACCCGACCGCCATGCTCGCGCTCGGCTTCGTCGTGCTCGCGAGCTACACGATCGGCCACCTCGTCGACGTCATCAAGCTCCCCCACCTCACGGGCTACATCCTCGCCGGCCTCGTCTTCGGACCGTCGATCGCGCACCTCCTGCACGGCTCGGACCTCTTCGGCCTGCTCGACACCCCGCTCCGCCTGCCTCCACCCTTCGATCACGGCGTGCTCCGGACCGAGGTGCTGGCGCAGCTCAAGCCCCTCGAGACACTCGCGGTCGCGCTCATCGCGCTCACGGCCGGTGGCGAGCTCAAGCTCGAGGGGCTCAAGCGCGGCGTGCGCACGCTCTTCTTCATGCTCTTCACCCCGCTCACCATCGTGCTGCTGGCGGTGACGGGCTTCTTCTGGCTCGTCTCGGGGACCATCCCCGCGATCGCCCTCCCCGGCATCGAGATCCCGAGCGAGGCCGTCATCCCCGTCGCGCTCACCTTCGCGACCGTCGCCTTCGCCACGTCCCCCGCCGTCACCATCGCGCTCGTCGTCCAGCTCCGCCCCAAGGGCCCGATGAGCCAGAACGTGCTGAGCGCCGTCGTGCTCACCGACGTCGTCGTCGTCGTGCTCTTCGGCATCGCGTCGAGCTGGGCCCTCACCTCGCTCGGCGTCGCCGGCGACGGCAACCTCGCCCAGAAGCTCGCCATCGAGATCGCCGGCTCGCTCGGCGTCGGCGCCGCCCTCGGCGCCGTCTCGGCGCTCTACGTGCGCTACGTCGGGCGCGAGCTCCTGCTCTTCGTGCTCGGCGTCGTCTACGTGGGCAGCTTCGTCAGCGGCCAGCTCCACCTCGACTCCGTCCTCCTCTTCCTCGCGGCTGGCTTCGTCGTCTCGAACTTCTCGCCGGTCGGCCACCGGATGATCGAGGCGATCGAGCAGCTCTCGCTACCGACCTACGTCGTCTTCTTCACGCTCGCGGGCGCCAAGCTCCACCTCGACGAGGTCGTGACGCTCCTGCCCTTCGCGCTCGCGCTCGTCGGCCTCCGCGTCCTCTCGATGTTCCTCGGCGTCCGGCTCGGCGCCAAGCTCGGCGCAGCCGACCCGATGACGCAGCGCTACGGCTGGATGGGCTTCGTCTCTCAGGCGGGCGTCGCGATCGCGCTCGCCGCGCTCTTCCAAGAGCGCATGGGTCCGGAGTTCGAGACCCTCACCTCGCTGCTGATCGCGGGCGTCGCCATCAACGAGATGATGGGCCCGGTCCTCTTCAAGACGGGCCTGACGCTCGCAGGCGAGCTCGAGACGGAGGCGCCGAAGGTGACGGCCGCCGAGCCCGAGGCGCGCGTGCTGGCGGCCGAGAACGACGACGCGCGCGCCTTCCATCCGTGGCCTCAGCAGGACTCCAAGGTCGACTGGGGCGAGCGCAAGCGCACCGGGTCGTTGCCCCTCGACCGCGCGCTCCGCGAGCTCGAGCACGACCTGCGCGCGATCGTCCGCGAGGTCAGCGACGGACCGATGATCGCGTTCCGCGAGGACGCCGAGCGCTACCTGCGCGAGCTCCGCATCGAGTTCCTCCGCCACCACCGGCGCATCCTCGTGCGGGCGCGCAGCGTCGCGGAGGCCGCGCGTGAGGGGGCCGCCGACACCCACGCCGACGCCTGCAAGCAGCTCGCGCTCGCGCTCCGGACCGAGCAGTCCGAGCTGGCAGAGCGCTGGCGGAGCATCGTGCTCGCCCGCGCGGCGACGCTCACCAAGGAGGGGGGCTGGACCCCGGCGGCCATCGTGCAGAGCCTCGACGACGCCGTCGCCGCGGTGCCCGAGCGCGTCGAGGTCCCCTGGGCGGCCACGCTCTTCGAGAGCAAGGACGACGATCGCCCATGGACACGCGCGCGCCGCCAATCCCTGCGCGTCCGCCGCGGAGCCGCGCGCCTCTTCGGCAAGGGCCTCGGCGACCGCTCGCTCGAGATCCGCGAGCTCGCCCGCTACCACCTCGAGTACGTCACGCCGACGCGCCTCGAGGCCGTCGCCGCCGTGCTCGTCTCGGCGGAGCAGCACCTCGCGGGCCGCACGCGACACCTCTTCGACGCGATGGTCGCCGCGAGCGACGCGATCGCCGACGAGATGACGCGGGGCGCCTTTGGCGATCCCGAGCAGGGCCTGGACGCCGTCACGCGCATCGAGCGCGTCCGCGAAGAGCTCGAAGAAGATCTCCTGCTCGCCTTCGACGAGGTGACGCGCATCGCCCGCGACGGCACCGCGCGGACGGCGCGCGTGCTCGCGCACGCCCTGCGGGACGTCCGCGACGAGGCGCTCGTCTACGGCACGCTCGAGCTGCCCTCCCGCGAGCGCCGCGCGAGCCGGGCCTTCCAGACGCGCATGAAGGCCCTCGACCAGCTCGGAGAGACGCTGGCGAAGCTGCGCCGCTCGACCGCGGGCGAGTACTCGCTGCTCGCGATGGAGCTCGAGCTCCTCGGCCTCGAGAGCCGCGTGAAGGATCTGCTCGCGAGCCACGCGACCCGTCTCGAAGGCGAGATGCGCCGCCGAGCGCTGGCGCAGGCCGAGCGCGTCCGCGCGTCGCTCGAAGAGACCGCGGCGCGCGTCGAGGTCGCCGTCCAGACGCGCGCGCGCGCCGACGAGATGGCCGCGGCGATCCGCGAGGCTACGGCCGCCGCCGGCAAGGTCGCGAGCGAAGCCTCGCGCATCGTCCGCGAGCTCCGCGACGAGCTGCTCGACGAGCGAAAGGTCGCGCCGCTCCTCGACGCCCTCGGTGAGGCGACCGCGCAGCTCACGACCCGCTACGAGGTCGTGGCCGGACGGCTCCAGCGCGGAGAGTACAAGCTCCCCCCGCCGCTCGAGCGCGTCGACGTCCCCTTCCGCGAGGTCGTCGGCGAGCACGTCGAGGGGCAGGTCACGCCGCTCCTCTTCCGGGCGACCCGCGAGATGGCCGAGCGCCTCCAGCCCCTCGTCTCGGGACTGCGAGAGGTCGAGCGACTCGTCGCCTTCAACGTCGAGCTCGCGACCTCGGAGCTCGACGTGATCCCCGACGAGGCCGTCCCCGAGGACACGCGGCGCCTGCTCCGCGAGATCGTCGGCGGCCAGCTCGAGCGGAGCCTCGGGCAGCTCGAGGGCTTCCAGCTCGACGCGGCCCGCTGGCCGGAGCTGCTCGCGGACTCGGTGCACGAGGCGGTGCTCGGCGCGCTCGACGAGCTCCGCGGGCAGCTCGTCGACGGCAAGATCACGCGCGCGAAGCTCGAGGAGCTCCGCCGCATCGCCAACCGTCGCCGCCTCGCCCGCCGCGCGGGCCAGCTCCCGCGCCTGCTGCGCGAGGCGCGCACGCAGCTCGCTCGCGCCTTCGTGGCGTTGATGGGCGAGGCGCGCCTCGAACGTCTCCGTCGCCAGCTCGGCCTGCCGGTCGCGAAGTCGCGTCTCGAGGCAGAGGCCGCCAGCTTCGCAGCCCCCGCCATCGTCACGGAGCTCCCGCTCGTCTACCGGCGCCTCTTCTCGGCCGATACGATGGAGGCCGGAGACGTGCTCACGGGACGGGAGGCCGCGATCGCCCGCGCGCGCGAGGCCCTCGAGGCCAAGCGCACGAAGGGGCGCCTGCGCAGCGTCGCGCTCGTGGGCCTCGACGGCGTCGGCAAGGCCTCCGTCTCGAACGCCGTCGTGCGAGGCGCGCGCTGGCGCACCATCAAGCGCATCAACCTCGAGGGCCCGGTCGACGTCGCGGGCGTCGACGCCCTGCTCCGCGAGTGCGTCGACGCGCAGCTGGTCGTGCTCGACGGGCTCTGCTGGCTCGCGTCGGCCGAGCCGGGCGGCTTCGCGCCGCTCCGCCGCTTCATCGACGGGGTCGTCGCCGACGCGGGCAAACGCGCCTGGCTCCTGCACGCCGAGGAGCTCTTCTGGCGCTGGGGCTCCGCCATCGCGCCGCTGCGGGAGGCCTTCCCCGAGGTGGTCGAGCTCGAGCCGCTCTCGCTCGAGGAGCTCACGACGGCGGTGATGGAGCGCCACCGGCTGAGCGGCTACGGCCACGCCTTCGATCGCATCGAGGGCTCGTCGATGCTCGAGGGCGTGCTGGCACGCAGCGCGAGCCGCATCCGGCGGCCCTTCGAGCACTACTTCGCTGAGCTCCACTCGGTGACCGGTGGCCTCGTGCGCGACGCGCTGCGCCTCTGGCTCGCCTCGATCCGCGGGATCGAGGGCACGGACGTCGTGCGCATCGGCCCCGTGCCGCCCGCGCCCTACACCGCGCTCTCGCGGCTCCCGGACACGGAGCTACTCTCGCTCTTCGTCATCGCCCGCCAGGGCTGGATGCGACCCGAGGCGTTCGCCTGGCTGCTCTGCGTGGAGCCGACCGCGGCGCGCGCGCGCCTCGCGCGCCTGACGCACCTCGGCCTACTCGAGCGTTCGGGCGACGCCTATCGCGTGTCGCTGCACCTCCGCGGCGCGCTCAGCCTCGTCGTGCGAGATCGGGGGTGGATGTGACGACGACCGCCGCCCACGTCTTCGCGACCCTCTTCGCGTCGCTCCTCCTCGTCGTCGGCGCGGCCGGCGCGCAGGAGCCGGGCGCCCCCGAGCTGCCCGCCGTCGAGGTCGACGCCGAGGACGCGCCCCGCCCGAGGCCGCGCCCGCGGCCACGCCGCCCGGAGCCCGAGCCCGCCGCCGAGCCGCCCGCCGAAGCGACGCAGCCCGTCGACGAGCACGCGGTCGAGGCGCACGAGCCCGTCGAGCCCGACGCAGTCGGCCCGACCGAAGACGTCGAGGACGAGCCCGCAGCCAACGCCACGCCCACGGAGCCGACGCCCACGGAGTCGCCGCCCACGGAGTCGCCGCCCACGGAGTCGCCGCCCACGGAGTCGACGCCCACGGCCGTGGAGCCCGCCAGGCCCGCGCCGCTCGAGGCCGTCACGGATCGCTCCAGCGAGCCTGACGCGCCTCCCGCAGAGCGCGCGCCCGCGCCCGCCGTGACCTCAGCGCCCTCGTTCCCGTCGGTGATCATCCAATCGCCCGGCGCCGAGAGCCCGCTCCTCGGCGAGGAGCTCCACGAGCTCATCGACGCGCTCGGCGGCGGGAGCAGCAGCCTCGGCATGCTCGGCCTGCTGCTGATCTTCGGCGTCGCGATCACGCTGGCGATCGGGCTCCGCCGCGTCCGGGACGGTTTCCCCGAGCACGGCGTGATCCCCGCGCTCCTGGCCTTCCTCCACCTGGCGCTCCGCCTGACGGTCGTCGCCCTCGCGGCGGCGTTCGTCCTGCGCCTCGTCCCCGCGCGCCTCGCGCTCGCGGCGTTGCTCGTGCTCGGCGCCTCCGCGGTCGCCATCGGCTGGTCCGCGCGCGACGTGCTGCCCGATCTGCTCGCCGGCTTCGTGCTCGTCTTCGAGCGGCGCGTCCGGCCAGGGACCTGGGTGACGGCCGCGAGCTTCGCCGGGCAGGTGCACCGCCTCGGCTTCCGCGTGACCCGGCTGCGCGACGCGCAAGGCCGCCAGGTCGACGTCCCCAACCGCCACCTCCTGACCGCGCCCGTCACGACGGGCGGCACGCACGAGCGAGAGCACGAGGTCGAGCTGCACCTCGAGACGAGCCTGTCGGCGTCGGCGGTGCGCGGCGCGCTCCGCGACGCCGTCCTCGCCTCCCCTTGGGTCTTCCCCGGCGCCGAGCCGATCGTCCTCCGCGACCCCGACGTGCCCGAGCGCTGGCGGGTGCGTGGCCGCCTCCTCGAAGCGCGCTACGGTGCGCGCTTCGAGGGCGAGCTGCTCGAGCGGGCCGAGGCGCTCCTGGCGCACCCGGACGCCAGCGGCGAGCGCTCCCTCTTCGACGGCCTCCGCCCCTCTCAGCTCCCCCCACCCCCGGAATGAACTTCCTCGCCCGACGTTTCCCCGCCCTCTCGATGGTGCCGCACGTCCCGCTCGCGAAGCCGACGCCGGTCCAGCGCCTCGACGCGCTCAGCGCGTCGCTCGGCGGCGAGCTCTGGGTCAAGCGCGACGACCTGACGGGCGCCGCCTACGGCGGCAACAAGGTCCGCAAGCTCGAGCTCATCCTCGGCGACGCGCGCCGCAAGGAGCGCGACGTGCTGATCGCGGCGGGCGCCTTCGGCTCGCACCACGTGCTCGCGACGACGCTCTACGGCAAGGCGTGGGGCTTCGACGTGCACGCGGTGCTCGTGCCCCAGCCGTGGAACGAGCACGTGGAAGAGAACCTGCGCGTCGGCCTCGGCGCGGGGCTCGTGCCTCACCCCGTGCGCACGTGGGCCGCCGTCCCGCCGACGCAGGCAGCGCTCAAGGCCTCGCTCCGCCTCGAGGGGCGCCGCCCCTTCACGGTCGCCTACGGCGGGTCGAGCCCTCGGGGGGCGATCGGCTACGTCGACGCGGGGCTCGAGCTCGCCGCCCAGATCGAGGCGGGAGAGCTCCCCGAGCCCGAGGCGATCTACGTCGCGCTCGGCAGCGCGGGCACCGCCGTCGGGCTCGCCATCGGCCTCGCGGCGCTCGGGCTGACGACGCGCGTGATCGCCGTGCGGGTGACGCCGGCGCTGGTCTGCAACCGCGCGACCGTCACGTCGCTCGTCGCGTCGACGATGCACGAGCTCCGCTCGGTCACGCGGGCCTTCCCCGCCGTCGGCCGCGCCGCGCTCGCGCAGCTCGAGCTCGACCCGAGCCTCTACGGCGCGGGCTACGGCACCCGCGACGCCGCCGCCGAGGAGGCGAGCGCGCTGGCGGCCGAGGCGGGGCTCGCGCTCGATGGCACCTACACCGCCCGCGCCTTCGCCGCACTCGTCCGCGACGCCCGCAAGGATCGCGGCGGACGCCGGCTCTTCTGGCACACGCTGAGCAGCGTGGATCTGAGCGAGCGCGCCGCCGCGAGCCCCGAAGTGCCGTCGCACATCCGCGAGATGGCCTTCGCGAGCACGCTCTGAGCGATGAACGCGCATCGTCCCCACATCTCGTCCGAGTCTGGGTATCCTCCCCGCGATGTTCGCTTCGTTCTTCCCCATCGCCGACCCGATCGTGATCTTCGCGATCGTCGCGTGCTTGCTCCTCGTGATCCCCTTCGCGATGGAGAAGGTGAAGATGCCGGGGCTCGTCGGGCTCTTGCTCGCCGGCGCCCTCCTCGGCCCGAACGCGTTTCACGTCCTCGAGCGTGACCAGTCGTTCATCCTGCTCGGGAACGTCGGCCTCATCTTCATCATGTTCACCGCCGCGCTCGAGGTGGACCTCGGCGTCTTCAAGAAGTACGGCGTCCACGCGATCGTCTTCGGCGCGCTCACCTTCGGCTTGCCGCAAGGTGCCGGCACCCCCGGCGCCCACTACCTGCTCGGGTACGGGTGGCCGGCCGCGGCCCTCATGGCCAGCATCTTCGCCTCCCACACCTTGCTCGCCTACCCCGTCGCGAGCCGCCTCGGCATCACGAAGAACCGCGCCGTCACGACCGCGGTCGGCGGCACGATGGTCACGGACACCGCCGCCCTCCTCGTGCTGGCCGTCGTCGCGGGCATGGCCAAGGGCGAGGTCAACGAGGCCTTCTGGTGGCGCCTCGGGGTCTCGCTGCTCATCTACGTGAGCGTCATCTTCTTCGGGCTGCCGAAGCTCGGCCGGTGGCTCTTTCGTCGCGTCCCCGAGGACGGCGTCGCCCAGTTCGCCTTCGTGCTCGCGGCCGTCTTCGTCTGCGCTGCCCTCTCGCACTCGGCCGGCGTCGAGCCGATCGTCGGCGCCTTCCTCGCCGGCCTCGCGCTCAACCGGCTCATCCCGCACAACGGCGCGCTGATGAGCCGCATCCTCTTCACCGGGGACGCGATCTTCGTCCCGTTCTTCTTGCTCTCGGTCGGCATGCTCCTCGACGCGCGCGTGCTCTTCGGCGGCGCGCGGACGTGGATGATCATGGGCTTCATGATCGGGATGGTGACGGTCACGAAGTTCCTCGCGGCCGAGGCAACGCGCCTGCTCCTTCGCTTCGAGAAGGCGGAGGCCCGGGTCGTGTTCGGCCTGAGCGTGCCGCAGGCCGCCGCCACCCTCGCCGCCGTCATGGTCGGCTTCGACCTCGAGCTCTTCGACGAGTCTGTGGTCAACGGCTCGATCATGATGATCCTCGTGACCTGCACGCTCGGCCCCTTCATCGTGCAGAAGTACGGCCCCGCGGTGTCCGCGCGCGAAGCGAAGGCTGCCGAGAGCGAGCAGGTCGGTCCGCGCCAGCGCATCCTGGTCGGGCTCCGTGACCTGGTCTCGGCGCAGCCGGTGGTCGAGATCGCGCTCTTGCTCCGCGACGCCGCGCAGCGTCAGCCGCTCTACCTCGTGCACGCTGCGCGCGACGACGAGAAGCTCACCGAGAACGTCGCCAAGGGCGAGAAGATGCTGCACGACGCGGTGGCGCTCTGCTCGGCGGCCGACGTCCCCGCCGAGACCTCGACGAGCGTCGACGACAGCATCGGCGCGGCGCTCGGTCGCTCGAACAAGGAGCTCCTCGGCTCGCACCTCGTCCTCGACTGGGACTGCACGCCCCCGAAGGGCAACGGCGCGATCCTCGGCTCGGCGATCGACGACCTCGTCCGGGTGAAGAACGTCACGCTCGTGCTCACTCGCAACCGTCACCCCGTGAGCACGACGCGGAAGGTCACGCTCGCGATCCCGCCCGAGGCGACGGCGGGGCCGTCGCTCGACGCGGCGGTGGGCACCGTCAAGCGCATCGCGCAGCAGCTCGGCGCGCCCGTCGAGGTGCTCTCGGACGAGGCGACGTGGCAGCGGCTCGAGCGCGGCGTCGAGGCCGCCAAGCCGTCCGCGAAGCTCTCTCACCATCCGCTCGAGGATTGGGCGAGCTTGGCGCAGGCGCTGCGCGACCGGACGACGACGAGCGACCTGCTCGCGATCGTCGGCGTCCGAGGCGCGGACGCCGCGCTCGCGCGCACCCCGCTCGACATCGCCGCGCGCTTCCCCGACGCGAGCCTGACGGTGGTGTACGGCGACGAGACCGACCCCGAGGCCGAGAAGGCCAAGAAGGCCGCCGAGGCGGACCTCGACGCGGCGTCCGCGCCCGTCGTGAGCCCCCTCCAGCTCGTCCGCGAGAGCCAGCGCCCCCCGTCCACCTGAGGTCCGTGGTGAAGCTCACGGTCTGCCGCGTCGCCTTGGCGATGCCCTCCCGATGGCCCTACACTCCGCGACATGCGGCCGTTCCGTCCCGGCGCGTGCGCTCTCGCGCTGCTCTCCGCCCTCGTCGCCCTCCCGACCCAAGCGCAGGAGCGCGTCGTCGAAGTGCGCTTCACGCCGAGCGCCCGCGCACAGATCGCGATCTGGATCGAGACCGCCGACGGCGAGTTCCTGCGGACCCTGCGCCTGACCGAGTCCACGGCGCTGCGCGGCATCGGCAACCGGCCGGGCGCGACCCAGATGAACAGCGGCTTCCGCTGGCCCTACGGCCGCCGCGAGGGCGTGCTGCCCATCTGGGCGCACCGCCGCCTGCAGGCCCAGCCGCCCTTCCAGCGCGTCATCTTCCAGGACCGCATCTCCGAGGGGCACGCGAGCCGCTCGTCGAACGACGCCTCGCCCGACCATTACTTCTGCCTCTCCTTCAACCAGGCGACGACCTCACGCGAGGCGCTCGACGCGGTCACCTGCGCGAGCCAGTTCAACAGCGACAAGGGCCGCTACGCCGTCCCCGCGGACATGACGCGCGGCTACGCCGAGCCCTTCGAGATGCCGAGCGCCGCTGGCATGGAGATGCGGCTGCTCGACACCGAGTCGCTCTACCCGCCGCGCCGCGACGTGACGACCGTCGGCACCTACGACCACGCGAGCATCGCGACCTTCAACGCCGACGCGCGCGCGGCGATGCCGGAGATCGACGCCGTGACCATGGCGACGCTGCCAGGCGCGCAGCCCCGCAACCTCCAGCTCACGCTGCCCGCGGACTGGCTCGGTGAGTACGTCCTCTACGTCGAGGTGAACGTGGAGGGCGACTACAACGACACGTGGGGGCCGAGCCGTTATCCGACGCCGACCCTGGGCGACGCCATCTGGGACTTCTGGGCGAAGACCTACGGCTACCCCTACCGCGGCCAACCGAGCGTCGTGTACGCCATCCCCATCCGGCTCGACGGCGTCGGCGGCCGCTTCACGGTCGGGAGCCCGCAGGGCTACGGCAGCCTGCACGGCGAGGACGGTGACGTCCGCCCGATGGACGCGACGCTGACCGACGACCCGACGAACGCGCCCGGCAGCGGCGCCGACCGCTTGCTCCGCCGGCCGGACGGCGTGCGCGTCGAGGTGAACGTCATCCCGACGGCGGTCTGCTCGAGCCCCGATCCGCCCCCGCAATGCTTCGCGGAGTGCGACTCGAGCAACCCGTGCGACGCGGGCTTCCTCTGCCGCTCGAACCAATGCGTCGGCCTCTGCGACGTCGAGATGGCGCCGGCTGCCGTGGGCGAGCTCGAGATCGAGCTCGACCACGAGCGCTCGTGGAACTGGGCGCACGCGACCTTCATCGCGCCCGCGACCGAGCGGCCGATCCAGCGCTACGAGCTGCGCGTCTCCACCGAGCCCTTCGAGGACGGCATGTCGTTCTCGAGCTGGGGCACCGAGGCGAAGATCGCGTCGCTCGACGACGTCGCGCTCGTCATCCCGACGGACCCGCTCCCGGGCGACCGGATCGAGGTCTCCTTCGGCCACCTCAGCCCGCAGACCCATTACTTCATCGGCCTGCGCGCCGTCGACGGCTGCGGCGGCGCAGGCCCGGTCGAGGTCCGCGAGCTCACCACGACCGAGATCATCTTCACGACCGTCTCCCCTTGCTTCGTCGCGACCGCGGCCTACGGCACCTCGATGGCCGAGGAGGTCGGCGCGCTGCGCCGCTTCCGCGACCGTCACCTGCGTGGCCACTACCTCGGCGAGGCGATCATCGACGCCTACTACGAGGTCGGCCCCGTCGCGGCGGACCTCATCCGCGACAGCGAGGTGCTGCGCGCCATGGCCCGCGTCGCGCTCGACCCGCTCGTCACCTTCGCCCGCTGGATCACGGACTGATGCGCGCCCTCCTCCTCCTGACGACCTTGGCCTTCGGCTGCGTCCACGTCGCGCCCTACCAGCGCGAAGAGATGACCCGCCCCGGCATGGACACCGAGCGCGAGGCCGCCGAGATGGGCTTCCAGGCCCACGTGCACGACTCCCGCGAGGGCGCCACCGGCGGCCTCGGCAGCACCGGCGGCGGCTGCGGCTGCAACTGACGAAGACCAACTGCCTAGAAACTCGACTCGCACGTCGGTCTCGTTCCCTCGACGCACGCGTTCAACCCCTGACCCCTGCAGGTGACTGCTGAGGCAGCCGATCCAGACGGCGAGGCGCGAGGCGTCGGGGGAGAGCCCGGGCGATCGACACGATCCGCGAGATGCCTCGCACGCATCTACACCGCCGCCGAGGCTCTCCGGGGTGAGAGCGTACCCCTCGACGCGCCTCAGCAGATCCGCGGGAGCTGCTCGCCGCTCAGGAGGTCGAGGACCCTCGTCGTGCCGAAGCTCGACGCCGCCATCACGAGGCCCGCGTGCTCGCGCGTGACCGCGCCGACGCGCGCGGCCCCCTCGGAGCCCGGCGTCGCTCGCAGCGCGGCGAGCGCCGCTGGGGCGTCCGGCTCGGGGACGAAGACCACGAGCCGCCCTTCGCAGGCGACGTAGAGCGGGTCGAGGCCGAGCAGCTCGCAGGCGTCGCGCACCTCCGCGCGCACGGGAACCGCCGCGTCGTCGAGATGGACGCCGACCTCCGCGGCGCGCGCGATCTCGTTCAGCACCGTCGCGAGCCCGCCGCGCGTCGGGTCGCGGAGGCAGCGGAGGTCGACCCCCGCGTCGAGCAGCGCACGCAGCTGCGGCAAGCAGCTCGCGGCGTCGCTCACGAAGTCGCCCACCGTGTCGACCGAGAGCCCCTCGCGCTCGAGCATCACGGCCACGCCGTGGTCGCCGACCGGGCCCGTGACCAGCACGGCGTCGCCGGGCCGAACGCGCGAGGGCGAGAGCGGCCCGGGCGTGATCACGCGCCCGAGCCCGGTCGCGGAGATGAACACCCCGTCGCCCTTGCCGCGCTCGACGACCTTCGTGTCCCCCGCGACGATGGTGAGCCCCACCTCGCGCGCGGCGGCCGCCATCGACCCGACGATCGCGCGCAGGCGCTCGAGCGCGAGGCCCTCCTCGAGGATGAACGAGACCGTCATCTGCGTCGGGGTCGCGCCGCAGCAGACCAGGTCGTTGACGGTCCCGTGGACCGCCAGCGATCCGATGTCACCGCCAGGGAAGACCAGCGGCCGAACCGTGAAGGCGTCGGTCGTCACGGCCAGCAGGCCGGAGACCTCGATCACGGCGCCGTCGTGCTGCGCGCGCAGCGGGTCGGCGCCGAAGGCCGCCAAGAAGAGCTCATCGATCAGCCGGTGCATCACGCGCCCGCCGCCGCCGTGGGCGAGGACCACGCGCTCGTACGTGCTGAAGGGCACCGGGCAGCTCGCGTCGGCCATCAGGCGCGCTCCTCGATCGCGCTGCGGCGGAACTGGTAGTAGGCCGCGCACGCCCCTTCCGTCGAGACCATCGGCGCGCCGAGCGGGCGGTCGGGGTCGCAGCCGCGCCCGAACTCCGGGCATTGCGTCGGGAGCAGCCGCCCCGTGAGCACGAGCCCCGACCGACAGGTCGTCGGCTCGTCCGCAGGGGCCACCGTGAGATCGAAGCGACGCCGCGCGTCGAAGCGCGCCCAGCTCGAGCGCATCGCCAGGCCGCCCTCCTTCACGACCCCGAGGCCCCGCCAGGGCGCGTCCACGACCTCGAAGACCGCGTCCACCGTCGCTCGCGCCGCGGGGTTGCCGTCGGCGCGCACGGCCCGCGCGTATTGGTTCTCGACCTCGTGCCGACCGGCCTCGAGCTGCAGGACGCAGCGCAGCAGGCCGTCGAGGATGTCGACGGGCTCGAACCCCGTGATGACGATCGGCGCGCCGAAGCGCGCGGCGATCGCGGGATAATCGGCGAGCCCCTCGACCGCACAGACGTGGCCGGCCGCGAGGAAGCCGTCGATGTGGCCCTCGGGATCCGAGAGGAGCTGGGCCATCGCCGGCGGCACGCGCACGTGGGACGTGAGGAGCGAGAAGTTGTCGAGGTCGAGCCGTCGCGCGAGCTCCGCCGCCATGGCGGTCGCCGGCGCGGTGGTCTCGAAGCCCACGCCGAAGAGCACGTAGTGCTGGCTCGGGTCGCGCGCGGCGAGCTGGACGGCGTCGAGGGGCGAGAGCACCACGCGGACGTCGCCGCCGCGCGAGCGCGCGTCGAGCAGATCCCCCCGCGCGCCCGGCACCCGCAGCATGTCGCCGAACGAACAGACCACGACGCCCTTCCGGAGCGCGAGCGCGCGCGCGGCCTCGATGATCTCGAGCGGCGTGACGCAGACGGGGCAGCCGGGCCCGTGCAAGAGCGTGAGCCCTTCGGGGAGCAGATCCTCGATGCCGTAACGCGCGATCGTGTGGGTCTGGCCGCCGCAGATCTCCATCACCGTCCAGGGTCGCGTCATCGCGGTGGCGATCCCGTCCGCGAGCCGCCGCGCGGCGGCCGGATCCCGAAACTCGTCGACCCACCTCACGCGCCTGCTCCGATGAGCCGCAGGGTCTCTCGAGCGGCGGCCTCGTCGAGGCGTTGGATCGCGAAGCCCACGTGCACGATCACGTAGTCACCCACGCCCGCCTCGGGCACGTACGCGAGGCAGACCTCCCGGCGCACCGCGCCGAAGCGGACGTTCCCGAAGGGGAGCCCGCCCGGTCCGTCGAACCGCTCGAGCACGAGACCAGGGATCGCGAGGCACATCGGAAGCTCCTCGGTGTTCAAGCGGCGAGCTTAGCGCTTTGGCGACCTCCGCGCGATCGACACTCACGCACTGACACACAGACACGCACGCGCAACAGTGAAGGAGGCTCACTCTGACACGCGAACACGCGCGTCTCGTCATCATCAGCCGATCAGCGAGCGCGGCGCGCAGCAACCCACGCCTGACCCAGCGCGAGGCCGCCGTCATTCGGCGGCACGCGCGCCGGGAGGAGCACGTGGTGGCCTCGCTCGCGGAGCGCATCGAGCGCCGCCGCGGCGAGCGTCGCGTTCTGAAAGCACCCGCCCGTCAGCACGACCGCGCTGGGGCGCTCGCGCTCGGCCACCGCGACGATCATCGCGACGAGGGTGGCGTGGAAGCGGGCCGCGACGCGCAGCACGTCGTGGCGCTCGGCGACCATCGCGCGCAGCGCCGGCCGCCAGTCCATCACCGGCCCCTCGAGGCGAAACTCGTAGGGCGCGGCGCACGAGCCGAACCCGCCTGCGGCCGCCTCGAGCGCGATCGGCGCCTGCCCCTCGTGCGTCGCCGACCCACACACGCCCGCCAGCGCGGCGACCGCGTCGAAGAGCCGACCGGCGCTGGTCGTGGGCGGCGCGAGCCGCGGGACACGCGCGAGCCGGATCAGCGCGGGCGGCACGAGCTCGCTCTGCAGCTCGGCGGGTAGCCCCGCCGCGACGAGCGCCCCCGCCAGCGCGCGGCGCGGCTCGCGCGCGGCCGCGTCGCCACCCGGCAGCGGGAAGGGGTGCAGGTGCGCGACGCGCCTCGCGCCCTCCGGATCCACGTAGAGCGCCTCGCCTCCCCACGCCGCGCCGTCGTCGCCCATGCCCACGCCATCCCACGCGAAGCCGAGCGCCTCGTCCAGCCCGTGCTCGGCGAGGCAGGCGGCGACGTGCGCGTGGTGGTGCTGGACACGCGTGATCGGCAGCGCGCCCCCCTCGGCGAAGAGCGTGGAGGCGTAGTCCGGGTGCGCGTCGCAGACGTAGCCCGTCGGCTCGAGGCGGAGGAAGTCCCGCAGCTCTCCGAGCGCGCGCTCGAAGGCGTCGCGCGCCGCCAGCGTGTCCAGGTCGCCCACGTGCGGCCAGAGCACCGCCTCGCGGCCCACGAGCGCGGCCGGCGCGCTCTTCAGGTGGCCTCCCAGGCAGAGCAGCCGCGCCTCCGGATCGGCGCTCGGCAACCCGATCCCGAGCGGGGCGAGCCCGCGCCCGAGGCGCAGCGTCCGCGTCACGTGGTCGACCACGTGCACCAGGGCGTCATCGACGCGGCGCGCGATCGCGCGGTCGTGCCCGAGGAAGACGTCCGCGATGGCGCCGAGCCGCGCGAGCGCCTCGGCGTCGCCCGTGGCGATCGGCTCGTCGTGGTGGTTGCCGCTCGTGCAGACCAGGGGGCCGCCGAAGCGCGCCGCGACGAGGTGGTGGAGCGGCGTGGTCGGCAGCATCACGCCGACCCGCGCGTTGTCGGGCGCGACGTTTGGGGCGAGCCGTGGGGCCGCATGCCGCGCGACGTGAGGGGCGCGGGCGCGGACGAGCACGATCGGCGCCGCCGGGCTCGCGAGCGCCGCCTCTTCGTCGGCGTCGAGCCGCGCGATCGCGCGCGCGCCGTCGAGGTGCGCGACGAGGACGGCGAAGGCCTGGTGCGGGCGGCGCTTGCGCGCGCGCAAGCGAGCGACGATCGCCTCGTCGCCCGCGTCGCAGAGGAGCTGCCAACCGCCGAGCCCCTTCAGCGCGACGATCGCGCCACGGCGCAGCGCCTCGACCGCCTGCCCGAGCGCGTCGTCGCGGGTCGCGAGCGCGGCGCCGCGCGCGTCGCAGAGGCGGAGCGCCGGCCCGCACGCGGGGCACGCGATCGGCTGCGCGTGGAAGCGGCGATCCGCCGGATCGTCGTGCTCGCGTCGGCACGCCTCGCAGCGCGGGAAGGCCGCCATCGTAGTCCGCGCGCGGTCGTAGGGCAGCGCCTCCACGATCGTGAAGCGCGGCCCGCACGCCGTGCAGTTCGTGAAGGGGTAGGCGAAGCGGCGGGCCGACGGATCGTCGACCTCCGCGCGGCAAGCCGCGCAGGTCGCGAGGTCGGCGGGGATGGTCAGCGCCAGTCCCTCGCCCGTCACGCTCGGCGCGATGACGAAGCCTCCCGCCGCGCCGCCGAAGTCGGCAGCCACGTCCCTCTCCGCCGGCTGGGCGACCACGGACCATCGCACCCGCTCGATGCGCGCCGCGGGCGGCGCGCCCTCGACGAGTCGCCTCGCGAACGCGTCGAGCGCCGGTTCGGGCCCCTCGACCTCGATGGCGACCGCGCGCCCCTCGTTGCGCACCCACCCTCGCAAGCCGAGCTCCGTGGCCAGGCGCGCGACGAAGGGGCGGAAGCCGACGCCTTGGACGACGCCCTCGACCGAGGCAGCTCGGCGGCGCGCCCTCACCCTTCGGACGCCGCCGCCCGCACCTCGATGCCGATCAGCTCGACGCCGCTCGGCCGCTCGGGCGCGAGCTCGACCTCGAGCTCGACGTCGCCGAAGCCGAGCTCGCCCCGCGCGTGCACGAAGTCCTCGCGGAAGTGGTCGGCGTCGTGCGACGCGAGCGCGCCGAGGCGGACGCGCACCTTCTGGAGCGCGCCGCCGCGCTCGGTCGCCTCGCGACGCGCCTCGTGGAGCAGCTTCTCGATGATCCCGACGTGGTGCACGTTCTCTCTCCCTTCGGCTCACTCGGCGGCGCCGAGCTCGCGCGCGGTCGCCTCCGCGGCGTCCACGTAAGCGTCGAGCGCCGCCTCCACCGCCGGCGAGAGCGCGTCCCCCGGCCCGAACGACGCGCCGCCGAGGCCGAGGAAGACGCCCCTCGGCAGGGCGCGGCCGAGCGCGCGCGCGAGGCGTAGCGCGTCGCCGAGGCCGACGCCGTGCGAGGAGACGCCGTCGCCCGGAAGGGCCGCCGACGCGAGCGCCTCGAGCGGCAGCGTGACGATCTCGCCGGGCGCCACGCCCCGACGCACGACGTCGAGCACGAGCACCGGCCGCGCGGGGTCGAGCAGATCGAGCAGCCCCGGCCCGGGCCTGCCCGCGTCGAAGACGTCGAGGCCGCGCGCGCGCAATCGCTCGGCCGCGAGGAGCGCCGCGGCGTCGTCGCTGCCCATCGGGCTGCCGAGCGCGATGACGCCGACGCGGGCCGCGCCGCCGTCGCCCCGCTCGCCCGTCACACGCCCTCCCGCTCGATGCGCAGATCGAGGAAGTGCGTCGCGCACGAGATGCACGGGTCGTAGGCGCGGATCAGCTGCTCGCAGCGGTGGGTCGCCTCCTCGTGCGGCAGCGCGAGCAGCGTCGGCGCGAGCGCGACGAGGTCCTCCTCGATGCGCGCTTGGTTCTGCGAGGTCGGCGGCACGATGCGCGCATCGCGCACGAGGCCCTCCGCGTCGAGCTCGTAGCGGTGCCAGAGCAGCCCGCGCGGTGCCTCCGTCGCGCCGCAGCCGACCGCGGCGCGCGGGGCGGCGTCGACGTAGGGCGCCTCGGGCTCCTCGTACGCCTCCACGAGGTCGAGCGCCTCGGCGAACGCATGCACGAGCTCGACGGCTCGCACGACGATCGACCGGTAGGGGTTCGTCACGCTGCGCTCGAGGCCGACCTCCGCCATCACCTCGGCGGCCGCGGGGTGGAGGCGCTCGGCGTGGTGATGCAGGCGCGCCATCGGCCCGCAGAGGAACGCGGTGCCGTCCGCGAGCCGCGCGTGGAGCGCGGTGCTGTGCGGCACCTGCATCTCCGGGCTCGCGTCCCCCCAATCGTCGAGCGCGACCGGCGCTCGCCCCGAGACGAGGATCGTCTCGCCGGACTCGAGCGGGTAGCCGCGCTCGCCGGAGAGCGAGACGAAGGTGTAGTCGACGTCGAAGCTCGGCGCGTCGAGCGTCGCGGCCCAGCGGACCGTCTCCCGCGCCTCGTCGACGCTGCGCGCGAGATCGTCGCGCAGCTCGCGCAGCCGTCGTCGGCTGGGCGCCTTGGAGAAGCCGCCGATGCGCGGCGAGACCGGGTGGATCGCGCGACCGCCGAGCAGCTCGATGAGCGCGTTGCCCGTCTTCTTCATGCGGAGGCCGCGCTCGACGAGCGCGCGATGATCCGCCGCCATCTCGACCGCGCTCGGGTAGCCGAGGAAATCCGGCGCGTGGAGCATGAAGACGTGCAGCGCGTGGCTCTCGATCCACTCGCCGCAATAGATGAGGCGTCGCAGCGCGAGCAGCGGCGCGGTGGGCTCGACGCCGAGAGCGCGCTCGAGCGCCCGCGCGGCGCTCATCTGGTACGCGATGGGGCAGATGCCGCAGATTCGCGCGACGACGTCGATGACCTCGTGCATCGAGCGCTCGCGGAGGAAGGCCTCGAAGAAGCGGGGCGCCTCGAAGATCTTCAGCCGCGCGTCGACGACTTCGCCGCCCGCGACCTTCAACGTGAAGGCGCCCTCCCCCTCGACGCGGGTCAAGAGGTCGACCGCGAACGTCCGCTCCTCCACCTCGCCCGCGTCATCCCTCGTCATGGCGCTCGCTCTCCTCCCGGAAGGCGGGGCTCCAGCCCGTAAAGAGCCGCAGCCTCCGCTTCACCTCGGCGGCGGGCGCCCCGGCCTCGCGCAGCCACGTCCCGAGCGCGCGCGCGTTCGCGGCCTCGTGTGGACCGAAGCAGCCGTAGCAGCCACGATCGTACGAGGGGCAGAGCGCGCCGCAGCCGGCGTGCGTGATCGGGCCGAGGCAGGGCTCGTCGCGGGCGACCATCACGCAGACGTTTCCCGCCCGCTTGCACTCCATGCAGACGCTCTCGTCGCGGATCGCGGGCTTGCGCCCCGTCAGCAGCGCCGTCAGAAGCTCGAGGAGCTGGCGCTTGTCGATGGGACAACCGCGCAGCTCGAAGTCGACCTTCACGTGATCGCTGATCGGCGTCGAGGTCGCGAGCGCGTCGATGTACTCGGGCCGCGCGTAGACCACCCGCAGCATCTCGCTGGCGTCGCGCCAGTTCCGGAGCGCTTGCACGCCGCCCGCCGTCGCGCAGGCGCCGATCGTGACGAGGAGCTTCGTGCTCGCGCGGATGTGCCGCACGTGCTCGCGCTGCTCCGCGGTCGTGACCGATCCCTCCACGAGCGTGACATCGAAGGGCTCGCTCGTGTCGCTGAGCGAGGTCATCTCGGTGAAGTGCGCGACGTGCACCCGATCTGCGATGTGGAGGAGTTCGTCCTCGCAGTCGAGGAGCGTGAGCTGGCACCCGTCGCACGACGCGAGCTTGTAGACCGCGAGGCGGGGACGGCCGGTCGCGCCGGGAGCGGGAGCATCAGAAGCCATCGCGACCGAAGAGTAGCGCCACCTCGTCGAGGCGGAAGACGGGGCCATCCTTGCAGACGAAGTAGGGCCCGTATTGGCAGCGTCCGCAGAAGCCGGCCGCGCACTTCATGTGTCGCTCCATCGTGATCCAGATGCGCTCGTCGGGGATGCCCGCCGCGCGGAGGGCCTCGATGGAGAAGCGCATCATCACCTCGGGGCCGCACATCAGGCACGCCGCCCCCTCCGGGACGGCGTCGCCGCGGAGCAGACGCGTGACCACGCCGATCTCGCCGCGCCAGGTCGGCGGCGCGTGATCGACCGTCACGCGGAGCGTGAAGCCTGGTCGCGTCCCCGCGCGCAGCTCGTCGAGGTAGAGCGCGTCATCGGGGGTCCGCGCGCCGTAGAAGAGGCGCACGTCGGGGTAGTCCGCCGGGCTCGCGAGCAGCTCCCGCAGCGTTTCGCGGAGCGGCGCGAGGCCGATGCCACCCGCGATGACGACGACCGGGCGCCCACGCAAGGCGTCGAGCGGCCACGGGCGCCCGTAAGGTCCGCGGAGGCCGAGCTCGTCGCCTGGGGAGAGCGCGCAGAGCGCGCGGGTGACGCCCCCGACGGCGCGGATGGTGTGGTCGACGAAGTGGTGGTCGAGGTGGTCGTCGAGGTCGCGGCCGTCCGCGCGCCCCGAGACGCTGATCGGCGCCTCGCCGATGGCCGGGAGCGCGAGCTGGTGGAACTGCCCCGGCCGGTGCGCGACCCGGCCGTCGAGACGCAGCCGCAGGGTGACGACGTCCGAGGTCTCGCGGACCACATCGACCACCCGGGCGACCCGCGGCGTCAGGTCGTCGGGCACGCCGGGCTGCCGCGACGCGGGCTCGGGGAGCGCGACCGGCGCCGCGGCGCCCTCGCGGATCGCCGCGACCTCTTCCGTCAGGTCGATGCCGACGGGACACCACGCGACGCAGCGCCCGCAACCCACGCAGCCCGAGACGCCGAACTGCGGCACCCACGCGCCGAGCTTGTGCGTGAGCCACTGCCGGTAGCGGTCGCGCGTCGTCGGGCGCACCGAGGCCCCGTGCATCGCGCCGTGCTCCACGGTGAAACAGGAGTCCCAGAGCCGGACCTGGGTCGCGTCCTGGCCGTCGAGATCCGAGGGCGTCTCGGTCGTGCTGCAGAAGCACGTCGGGCAGACGTTGGTGCAGTTGCCGCAAGCGAGGCAGCGCGCCGCGACCTCTGCCCAGCGCGGGTGGTCGAGGTTGCCGAAGAGCAGCCCCGGCAGCCCCTCGACGTCGAGCTGCCGACCCATCGCGGACGTCGCGGCCGCCATCGCCTCGTCCACCCACGTGACGTCCGCGTCGGACGCCGGCGCGGTGGGGAGCGCGTCGAGGATCGCCGCTCCCTCGTCGCTGCCGGCCTCGACGAGGAAGCCGTCGTCGCGCTCGGTGAGCACGAGGTCGGCGCCGGCGCCGACGCGCGGCCCCGTGCCCGTCGAGGCGCAGAAACAGAGCGCGCCCGGCTCGGTGCAGTTGACCGCCACGACGAGGGAGGCCGCGCGCCGCGCCGCGTAGCGCGGCTCGACGAACTCGGCGCTCTCGAAGGTGCGTCCTTGCACCTGCGTCGCGGCGAGGTCGCACGCGCGCACGCCGAGGAGCGCGCTCGGCGCGGGCTCGGGGATGATCGGCGAGAAGCCCACCTTCCCGTCGGGCCGCCTCGTCGCGTGGTAGAGCGGCTCGCGGGGCGGGAAGAGCTCGCGCTTCCACGAGTGCGGCCCGACCACGAAGCCGAAGGCGCGCTCGTCGTCGCGGCGCCTCAGGCGGTAGCGGCCCGGCGCCTGCTCGTCGGTCCAGCCGATGGGAAGGTCCTCCGCCGACTCGAGCTCGTCGTGCACGATCGCGTGATCGCGCCGCGTCGGGCCGACCACGCGCCGGCCGCTCGCGCGGAGGGCGTCGAAGAGAGAAGCGAGCGCGGCTCGCGGGAGGAAGCGCACGTCACCCTCCCAGCCGGTCGGACGAGGGCTTGCCGAAGAGGTCGAGGAGCTGGAGCCGCGTCTGCTGGAGGCGATCGGCCATCTCCTCGAAGGCCTGGCTCATGATCACGTAGCCGACGTGGTGCTGCTGCTCACAGAGCGAGAGCAGGTCCGAGGCGCGGAAGCGCAAGAGCGTCGTCGGCTCGACGGCCCGCGCCGTCGCGACCCACCGCCGCCGGAGCAGCCCCGACCACCCCAGCATCTCCCCCGCACCGAGCGTGAGGAAGCAGCTCTCCGCCCCGGCGACGAGCTTCATGCAGAGCGACACGCGCCCCGCGACCACCACGTAGAGCTCGGAGGCGGGCTGCCCCTCCTCCAAGATCACGGCGCCCTCGGCGACGACCACCTCCTCGGCCAGCGCCGCGAGCGCCCGCTGCGCGTCCTCCGCGAGCGGGGCGAAGAGTCGACTGCCTGCGATCCGCTCCAGGTCGACACCCATGGCGGAGGTATACTCCGAGCCGCGCGCGCCCGTCAGCTTCCTCCAAAGGGGGTGCGGCCGTCGGCGGTGAGCAGGACGCGGTAGAGGTCGGGCCGGCGGTCGCGGAAGAAACCCCAGTTCGCGCGCTCGATCGCCAGCGCGTCGAGCTCGAAGGTGGCCATCGCGAAGCCCTCCTCCTCGCGGTCGAGCTCGGCGAGCTTGTCGCCGCGCGGGTCGGCGACGAAGGACGAGCCGTAGAAGGCCATCGCGGCCTCTCGTCCGACGCGGTTCGCCGCCGCGACCGGCATCGCGTTCGAGACCGCGTGGCCGATCATGGCGCGCTGCCACGGGTCCTTCGTGTCCATCTCGGGCGCGTGCGGCTCGGTGCCGATCGCCGTCGGGTAGAGCAAGAGCTCGGCGCCCATCAGCGCCATCGCGCGTGCGCACTCGGGGTACCATTGGTCCCAGCAGATCCCGACGCCGATCGTGCCGAAGCGCGTCTCCCAGACGCGAAAGCCCGTGTCGCCCGGGCGGAAGTAGAACTTCTCCTCGTATCCGGGGCCGTCGGGGATGTGGCTCTTGCGGTAGAGGCCGAGGAGCTCACCGCCGTCGACCATCGCGAGGCTGTTGTAGTACGCCTGGCCCGCGCGCTCGAAGAAGCTCACGGGGATCACGACGTCCAGCTCGCGCGCGAGCGCGCGCATCGCGACGACGCTCGGGTGCGTCTCGAGCGGCGCCGCGGTCGCGAAGAAGCGCTCCTCCTCGGTCTGGCAGAAGTAGGGCCCCTCGAAGAGCTCGGGGGGCAAGATGACCTGCGCGCCCGCGGCCGCGGCCTCGCGCACGAGCCCCGCGACGCGCTCGATGTTGACCTCGCGCGCCTCGTCCCCGAGCGCGCATTGGAGCACCGCGACCTTCACCTCTCGCATGCGGCGGATCTCGCACGAGGCCGCGACGCGAACAAGCTCCGCGCCTCAGCGCAGCTCCTCACCCGTCATGAAGCGGTGGAGGGCCTCGCGGAGCGGCTGGTTCGAGAGGCTCTCGAGGTGGGTCATGCCTTCGAGCGTCATCAGCTCGCAGCGGGCGCCGCACGCGGCCGCGAGGTCCCGCGCGTGCCCGTAGTCGACGACGTCGTCGTCGCGGCTGTGCACGAGCAGGAAGCGGGCCTCGGCGAGTCGGATCCGCGCGAGCGGCGAGGCCTCCGCGGGTCGAAAACCGCCCGCGGCGCCCGTCGCGAGGACCATGGGACGGATCCAATCGCTCGGCACCAGAACCTCGAATCGGTCGAGGCCCTCCGCGAAGCGGTGCGCGAGGATCCGCTCCGCCTCCGCGAAGCACGCGACGGTGACGACGCGCCGGATGCGCGGGTCCACGCTCGCAGCCTGGATGGCGATCGCGCCGCCGTAGCTGGGCCCGTAGACGCCGACCTCGCCGAGCTCGTAGCCGGCCGCCTCGACCGCGTCGAGCACCGCGCGGAGATCGTGGCGCTCCTCGACGCCGTAGGTCAGCGTCACCGCGCTCGACGCGCCATGACCACGCAGGTCGGTCAGGATCGCGCCGGTGCCGCGCGTCGCGAAGCGCCGGCCGAGGCCGATCATCGTGGACTTCTGGTCGCTGATGCCGTGCAGAACGAGCACCCAGTCCACCGAGCCCGGCGGCCGCGGCACCTCGGGCTCGAGCACCCAGACGTCCAGCTCCACGTCGCCCCGGCGCGCACGCAGGACCCGGTCGACGTCGTCGGGCACCTCCCCCGGATCGCGGTTCTTCGGCTGGACCAGCTCCTCCGCGAGCGGCGCGCTCAGCACGAAGAACGTCACCCCCGCGGCGAGGATCGCGACGCAGAGGAGCGCGCCGAGGAGCTGGACCGCGCGAAGCACCGGCCGGGGCATGGCGGCTCGTGGCGCCCGAGGCAAGCCGTCACCGCTGGGTCAGACGCGCGAACAACGTCTCCTCGAGATCGCGACGGGCGTCGAGAACGGCGAGCACGAGCACGTCGTCGCCGCGCACGCGAAACGGGACGCGGTATGGCTTCACGATGAGCTCGCGGTAGGTCACGACCCCGACGGCGCGCAGCTCGGGCACCACGCGGCACCTCTCCGGGTGCGTCGCGAGGCGCCCCACGGCCGGATGGAGCTTCCGGTGGAGGCGCTCCGCGTGCTCGATGCCATCGCGCTCGGTGACGAAGTCGAGGATCGCCTCGTAGTCTGCGAGCGCGCCGCTCGTCCAGACGACACGCTTCATGGCTGACGCAGACGGCGGCCGATCCTCGCGCCGACCTCGTCGTGGCTCACCGTGCGACCGGCCTCCGCCTCCGCCTCGCCCTGGGCCATGAGCTTGAGGAGCGCGAGCGCGCGGCGCTGCCGTTCGAAGGACTCGACGTCCTGGAGGACCGCCGTCGCCCGCCCATTCTGGGTAATGATGACCGGGCTCCCCCGCTCTCGAGCGCGCTCGATCAGCTCGGCCGCGCTGCGCTTGAGCACCGTCACCGGCTCGATGTCCTTCGACGAGTCCATGGCCCCACGATAGCACCGAATTCGGTGCGGGGGCTGGCGCAGACGCGCCATCCGCTCCAAGGATGACCGACATGGACGACGCCTCCGATCCCGCCGAAGCCCGCCTCATCGTCCGCCCGCTGAGCGAGGACGACACGCCCGCGATCCGCGCGCTGCAGCAGCGCTGCTTCCCCTCGATCGCCCCGTGGACCGACGCACAGGTCCGCGACCACCTCGCGGCCTTCCCCGAGGGCCAGATCGGCATCGAGCTCGACGGGGAGCTCGTCTGCTCGTCGAGCTCGCTGATGCTCTCGGCCAAGGAATACGAGGACGAGCACACCTTCCACGACATCGTGCCGGATGGCTTCCTCGAGAACCACGACCCGAGCGGCGACGTCCTCTACGGCATCGACATCTGCGTGAGCCCCGACACCCGCGGCATGCGCCTGTCGCGACGCATCTACGAGGCGCGGATGGAGCTCTGTCAGCTCCTCGGGCTGCGCAAGATCGTCATCGCCGGCCGCATCCCCGGCTACGCCGCGCATGCCGAGACCATGACGGCGCGCGAGTACGTGGGCCGCGTCGTGCGCAAGGAGCTCACGGACAGCGTGCTCACCTCGCAGCTCGCGAACGGCTTCGTCATCCGGACGATCCTCGACGGATATTTGCCGAGCGACGAAGAGTCGCGTGGGCACGCGGTGCTCATGGAGTGGCTCAACCCGGACTACGTGCCCAAGAGCCGCCCGCGCGCGCGCTCGCGGGTCCGCGTCGCGAGCGTGCAATACCAGATGCGCACCATCGCGAGCTTCGAAGAGTTCGCGAAGCAGACCGAGTTCTTCGTCGACACCGCCAGCGAGTACCGCGTCGACTTCCTGCTCTTCCCCGAGCTGCTCACGAACCAGCTCCTCGGGCTCGTCGGCCCCGGACGGCCGGGCGAGGCGGTGAGGCGCATCGACCTCTTCACCGAGCAATACGTCGCGCACTTCGCGCGCATGGCGATCCGCTACCACGTCAACGTCATCGCGGGCACGCACCTCACGGTCGAGGACGGCACGCTCTACAACATCGCCTACCTCTTCCACCGCGACGGCCGCGTCGACAAGCAATACAAGCTGCACGTCACGCCGAGCGAGAAGAAGTGGTGGGGCGTCCAGGGCGGTGACCGCATGGACGTCTTCGACACCGACCGGGGCCGCGTCGCGATCAACATCTGCTACGACGCCGAGTTCCCCGAGCTGGCCCGCTACGCGAAGGAGCACGGCGCGCGCATCCTCTTCGTGCCCTACAACACCGACATGCGCTCGGGGCACATGCGCGTGCGAACCTGCGCGCACGCGCGCGCGATCGAGAACCACCTCTACGTCGTGCTCAGCGGCGCCTGCGGGAACCTGCCGCAGGTCGAGGGCGCCGACATCCACTGGGCGCAGAGCAGCATCCTCACGCCGAGCGACATCCCCTTCGAGCGCGACGGCGTCGCGGTCGAGGCGACCCCGAACGTCGAGACGATGTTGGTCCACGAGCTCGACCTCGAGCTGCTGCGGCGGACGGAGCGCACCGGCACGGTGCGCACGTGGATCGACCGCCGCGCGGACCTCTACCGGGTCGAGTGGAAGGGGAAGTGACCGCCGCATCGAGCCCGGCAAGCCGTCCGTCGCACGTGGTGGGCTTCGCTGCGAGATCGTGAGCGCGGAGCCGTGCGCGTGCCATGCACCCGGCGTCCGTGCTGGTTCGAAGATTGATCACCTCTCCGCGCGGCGCACGGCGGGGGAGGACACGCCCCGCCA
>JAHBWH010000055.1 GCA_019637115.1 Myxococcales bacterium
GTTCTCGCGGCTGTCGCGGACGTTGCCGCGCCCCGTGAGCACGTTGCCCAGCCCGTACACCCCAGGGAGCTCGCGGAGGCTGCCCGCCTCGAGATCGTCGAAGTCGTAGAGCTCGCCGCGCGCGGGCACGCCCTCGATCGGCTCGGGCACGCTCCCGATGCTGCTCACGACGAAGGGCGCGCGGACGGCCTCTTCGCTGCCCTCGCGCTCGCGCACGCGACCGTCCACGAGCTCGGTCCGCCGGAGCACGAGGCCGGCCAGGCGCGCCTCGTCCTCGGCGCCGACCACGAGCCCGACCGGCGTCCGCAGGACGAGCACCTCCACGTGGTAGCGCTCGACGACGCGCTCGAGGATCTTCCGGCGGGCCGCGCGCGCCTTCGCGATCTGCGCCTCGGTCGCGTCCGCCGGGGCGTCCGCGAGCGGCATGTCCTCGACGTCGCGCCGATACACGAGCCGCGGGGGCGTGAGCCGGAGCGTCGAGGGGTCCACGCCGTGCGCCGCGCAGAACGAGGGGATGCCGCGATGCTCGAGCGCGACGACGTCGGCCTCGACCCCGCGCGCGCCGAGGGCTCTCGACCACGCCTCGAGCGAGATCAGCTTCACGACGTCGATGGACGCGAGACCGCCGCCGACCACCAGACCACCCTCGCCGCGCGTGATCTCCTCGGGCACGACGCCGTGGTTGAAGTCGCGCACGAGCGGGTTCTGGTAGTGCAGGCCTCGCCCCGCGAACGCCTCCGCCCCCGCGACGGGGAGCGGACGGTCGCGCCACGCGCCGTTCGCCAGGATCACCGCAGCGAAGCCGCTCGCGCGCAGGCGCTCGAGCGAGAGATCCACCCCGATCCGGGTCATCGGCACGAAGCGGATCTCGGGCCGGTCGAGGTTCGCGTCGATTCGCGCGTACTCCTGCTGCCGCAGCTTCACGTGCCACCGCGGCAGGCCGTCCTCGATCTTGCCGTAGGGCCGCGGCCCCTGGTCGAAGACCACCGCGCGCAGGCCGCGCTCGGCGCAGACCGCCGCCGCCTCGGAACCAGCCACCGCGCCCCCCACGATCGCGACCGTCGCCATGCTTCGAGCCTACCAGCTCTACGCTCGCGCAGGGCCCCTGCGCACGGGGTCCCCCTCGGCGCGTCACCTTTCGCGATGTCCGCGATGTATTAAGGTGAGGACGTGTCATTGGAAACCGTCCCCGCTTCGACCGCTTGCCCCTCCTACCCCCCCGCGCTCTACGCCGCGGTGCACACGGGGAACCCAGGAGACGCCGCCTACTACCAACGCGCCGCGGCGGGCGCGAGGTCGGTGCTCGAGCTCGGCTGCGGGTACGGGCGAATCCTCGAAGCGCTGACCGAGCTACCGGCCTTGGAAGTCCACGGGCTCGACCGGGATCCGGGGCTCCTCGAGCTGGCCGCCCAACGCGCGCCGAAGGCACTGCTCGCGCGCGGTGACATGCGCCGCTTCGAGCTCGACCGCCGCTTCGACCGCGTCTTCATCCCCTACAACGGCGTCTACTGCCTCGCGTCGGAGGCGGACTTCCTCGAGATGCTCGGGTGCGTGCGCGCCCACCTCGAGCCCGGCGGCCTGCTGGTCTTCGACGCCTACGCCGCCGACGCCTTCCACGAGGAGGCGGAGGACGACGACGGCTGGGACGAACCGACGCTGGTCAAGACCGTCCGCGCGCTCGGCGACACGTGGGACGTCTACGAGCGCTCGCGCTGGGACCGCGACGCGCAGCGCATCGACGCCCGCTACACCCACGTCGCGCAGAAGGACGCGCGTGAGGTCGAGGCGGCGATCCCGCAGCGTTACCTCCGCACGACCGAGCTGACGGAGCTCTTGCAGCGCGGAGGGTTCGACCTTGTCGCGCTGCAGGGGGGCTTCGATCAGGTGGCGTACGACGAGTCGGCGCCGCTCTTCATCGCGATCGCGACCCCGATCGGCGCGGAGGAGTGAGCCACGCTCGGACGTCAGAACTGGTCCGAGGCCGCGAACTCCTGCTCGATCTTGTCGGCGGTGCTCGCGACCACGTGCAGCGGGAGCTCGAACTCGTTCATGTCCATCGTCGCGAGCTGGACGCTGTAGCGGACGACGTAGATGTCGTTGTCGAGGGCGAGCGCGCCGACCGCGAACTGGTAGTTCTTCTGGAGCGCGACCTCGGGCGACATCTGGCTCGCCTTGCAAGCGGCGCTCGCGAAGTCGCACCACTCGACGTTCAGCGCTTCGAAGCGCGAGACGATGACGGCCTGCAGGCGCCGGTTGTCGTACTCGAAGACGAGCTTGAAGCTGTTCTCCTCGTCGTTGGCCAGCTTGTACTTCGATCGCGCGTACTCTTGGACTTCGGCCCACGTAGGCATTCGGACCCCCTTGCAGGTGCAGACGGCCGTCGAGGCTACTCGCCGTGCCGATTCGAATCAACGGCGGAATCGGCGCCGGTCCGGGGGTAGTGCCCGCAACCCGAAGTTCGTTCCGGCGTTCCGCGGCCATGGGCGGATCTCGCAGGCGTTAGGCAGGCCGAAGCCCATTCGAGGCCGTCGGCGAGCGTGGCAAACGACCTCCACGCCGATCATCCACGGCAACCCGCCGTCGCGAGCGGCCCTGCGACGCGGGTCGCGACGTCAGAAGCGGGTGGGCTCGGTGAAGGTCGTGTCCTCCACGAGGTATTGCACGCTCCGTCCGTCGCGGTTGAGCACGCAGTCGCCGCTCGCCAGGAGCCGCCGGAGGGCGAGCTGGGCGGTCCGGACGCTCACGTCGAGCTCTTGGGCCGCCTGCCGAGTGGTGATGCCGCCATGCCGCGCAATCACCCGCAAGAGGCGATCCTCGACGTGCTCGACGCAGCGCGGGTCGGGCAGCACGAGCACGCCCTTGGGCTCGAGGCGCAGCCGCCCCCCTTGGCGGTGGACCTCGGCCGCCTCCTCGAGGCGCGCCCGCATGCGGTGCACGAGCACGTCGAGGATGCCCGCGTGGAGCGTGGGCACGAACTCGAACTCGTACGCGCGCTCGAAGAGCTCGCTGTCGACGAGGCCCGCGCCGCCCGCGAGCGCGAGCGCCGCGATCGCCGTGTCCACGCGCCCGCGGCGGAGGCGCGTGCGCTCGACCCGGAGGATCTCCGCCTCGCCCCCGAGCAACGGGATCGCGACGCGCAGCACCCGGCGCGGGGCCGCACCTGGCCGGCAGACGACGCTGGCGATCGTGGAGTCGGCGGGGCCATCGGGAGGCCCGACGATGCCGTGGAGCCCCGCGGGGGTGTCGTCGACGTCGCCGCGCGCCCACGGCCGCACCACCTCGGGCGCGTCCTCGCTCACCAAGAAAGGGTCCAAGGCCGCCGCGAGCGCGGTCGCTTCGGTCGCGAGGTCGGCGAAGCCCGCGACCTCGCGAAGGACCGCGGCGCGGGCGTCGGCGGTCGCCTCGTGATCGCCGGCGCTGGCCGCGTTGAGCCAACGCAAGAGCGCGCGCGCGCCGCGCGTCGAGGGCTGGTCGGGGGCGTCCGCGAGCGCGAGGTCGACCTCGAGCGTCCGCGCGTCCGAGACCGGGCGCCAACCCGCGAGCGCGCGCTCCCACCGCAGCCACCCTTGCCAAGCCCCCGGCGCCATCGGCCCGATGGAGCTCGCGATCCGGGTCGCGAGGTGGGGGCGGCCGCCACGACGGCGGACCCGCGCGAGCACGAGGCTCGCCAAGATGCGCTCCGCGCGGAGGCCCTCGGTGCGCGCCATGCGCGAGGCCCGACGAGTGAGCGAGGTGGCCGTCTCGACGTCCCCGCTCGTGAGCGCCGCCATCGCGCGCAGGAGCGTCGCGTCGATCACGAGCGAGGCGTCCTGCGCCTGCGATCCCTCGGCGTAGAGGGCCTTGCCCTCGGCCTCGAGGTCGTCGACCTCGCCTCGCATCAGCTTCGACCACGACTCGACGCGGCGCAGCGTCCGCGCGGCGTCCGGCTGGCCCGAGGCCGCGAGGGCGCGGTGCACGTCGCGGATGGCGTCGAGCCGCTCGACGTCCCACGCGACGAGGGCGGCGCGCGCGGCGTGGCCACACCCGATCACGGCTGGGAGCGCGCAGCCTGGCCCGGCGCCCACGAAGCGCGCGAGCCGCGCGGGCACGGTGCTCGCGTCAGCCCGATGCGCGGCGGCGGCAGGCTCGACGAGCCAGCGCGCGGTCTCGAGCGCCAGCTTCCACGCGTCGGCCTCGTCGCCAGTCGCGTCGTCGAGAAACGACAGGAGGTTGTCGAGGCCCTTGAGCGCGCCGCGACAAACGGCCTCGTGAAGCTCGGATCCGATCTGTGCCACGTCCATCGTCGATCGCCTCGGCCCTGCGCGTGGGCACCGCCCGTTCGCCGGAGGGTACGACAAACGGAGCTCCGCTGGGGATCCCCGGTGCGCGCCCGAGACAACTCGGCGCTCTCGCAGCGCCCCCGGCACCCTGACCAGGATTTCACGATATCGCGGCACTTCCGGGGGACGTCATCCGACTGTTACAGTGCCCCGCATGGCCCCCGGGCGTGGATATCGGCACCTGCTCGAGCTCGCTCGAGGGGGGGTCGGCACGGTGCACGTCGCGATCCGTCGCGACGACCCGGCGCGTCAGCTCGTCGCGGTCAAGCGCCTGCACGCCGAGCACCGCGACGACCCTCGCGCGCGACGCACGCTGGTCGCCGAAGCCGAGCTCGCGGGGGGCGTCTCCCACCCGAACGTCCTCCGGGTCTTGGAGTGCGGCGAGGACGGCGACGGCCCCTTCCTCGCGATGGAGTACGTCGAGGGCTGCTCGCTCGCGCAGCTGATCTCGCAGGTCGCCCGCGCCGACGAGGAGATCCCGCTGCAGATCGCGATCGGGGTGGCCCGCCAGATCGCCGCGGGATTGCATGCGATCCATGATCAAATGGGTGGCCTCTTGGTCGTGCACCGCGACGTCTCTCCCCAGAACGTGCTCATCGGGTACGACGGCCGCGTCCGCGTCGCCGACTTCGGCATCGCCAAGCCGCTGAACCCGAGCGAGGACAACCCCCACGGCGAGACCTCGACCGGCCTGCTCAAGGGCAAGATCGCCTACATGGCCCCCGAGCAGCTGCGCTTCGAGACGCCCGACCGACGGGCCGACCTCTTCGCGCTCGGGGTGATCCTCTGGGAGATGCTCGCGGGGCGGAGGCTCTACCACGGGCACGATGGCGCCGAGGGCGCACGACGAATCCTCCACGAGCCGCCCCCCGACATCGGCGACGAGCGCGAAGACGCGCCGCCCGAGGTCGTGCAGCTCCTCTTCGAGCTGCTCTCGAAGGTTCCCGCGACCCGCCCCGCGACCGCCGCGATCGTCGCCGACCGCCTGCGCGTCTGCGGCGAGCTGCTCGCGCAAGAGGAAGGCCCCATCGACCTGGGCGACTACACGCGCTCGTTCTTCGAGCGGGAGCGCGCCGGCCGCCGCGAGCTGATCGAGCGCGCCCTGGAGCGCTCGCGCGCGCTCGACGTCGCCGAGCAAGAGTTCGGCGCCGCGGCGGACGCGCCACGCCGTCGCGACTGGCACGTCAAGGGCGCCGCCATCAAGGCGAGCGTCGAATACCTGCGCGCTGTCTACGGCGAGGCCGGCTATGCGAAGGTCGTGGCCGGCTGCCCGCCCAAGGTCCGCGCGTCGCTCGAGGGCGCGATCCTCCTCTCGACCTGGTACGACGGCGAGGTGATGGTGGCCCTCACCGAGGTCGCGCAGGCGCTCTTCGACGCCCCCGACCTCGCCTTCCAGGTGGGCGAAGCCAGCGCCGACTTCGCCTTCGGGGACGGGGGCCCTTACGAGGTCTTCCGGCGCCAGGGGATCCGCGAGGGGGTCCCTCCCCTCCTCGACGCCTCGGGCGAGATCTACCGACTCTACTACGACGTCGGCACCTGGATCGTCGAGGAGGTCACCGACACGGCGGCGGTGATCCGCATCGACGACGGCTTGGTCTTCCCGCGGCCCATCGCCGACCGCATCGTCGGCTACCTGCGCCGCGCGCTCGCGCTCGTCGGCTGCGAGGACGTGGTGGTGAGCACGTTGAAGGACGGCGAGGACCTCCTGTTGAGCACGCGCTGGCGCGATCCCGGCGGCGGCCGCGGACGGATCTCGCGCCCACCGAGCCTGACGCCGACGGGGATCACGACCGGGCAGCGCAAGCGCTGAGAGACGCTCAGCCGTCTTCGCAAGCCGCCCTACCGGACGGCGCGCAGCGAGCGAAGCGAGCGCTTCGAAGTGTGGCGACAGCCCCTCGAGGAAGCGGACCCTGGCGCGTCTCAGTTCTCGGTGCGAGGCGCGCGGCGACGGACGTCGGGGACGCGCAGCATGAGCGCCGCCGCCGCCGCGATCTTCTGACGCAGCTCGTCGTCGCCGATCGTGGCCAGCACGCGGCCGAGCTCCTCGGGCAGCGACTCGAGCGAGACCTTGCGCGGTTTCGGCGGCACGGGCCGGTAGATGTGGGGCAGCTCGGGCAGCGGCCCGACCCGAAACCGGATCGCGTGGATCCGCGCTTGCGGTGAGTGCGCGCGGATCCGAGCGAGCAGGTCGTCGTGCATGTGGTGCAGCTCCTGCGCCCAGGCGCTCGAGCTCACGTTCACGTGCAGGATCCCGTGCACGAGGCGCACGGGCCGCGCGCGCATCACGATCTTCTCGGGGAGCGCGCGCACCCAGAACCCGAAGACCCGCGCCTCGTCGATCTGGTCCGGCGCCGGATGGACGCTCCGCATCAGGTCCGCCAAGGGGCGGAGCTCGGACTTGCGGCGTCGGCGCGCGGGAGGCACCCACCCAACGTAGCACCCCGGCCGGCGGCCGTCCGACTCCGGGTCCGACTCCGGGTCCGACTCCGACTCCGGGTCCGACTCCGGGTCCGACTCCGGGTCCGACTCCGGGTCCGACTCCGGGTGCGTGTCCGACTCCGGGTGCGTGTCCGACTCCGGGTGCGTGTCCGACTCCGGGTCCGACTCCTGGTCCGACTCCTGGTCCGACTCCGGGTCCGTGTCCGGGTCCGACTCCGGGTCCGACTCCGGGTCCGACTTCGGGTCCGACTCCGGGTCCGTGTCCGGGTCCGACTCCGGGTCCGACTCCGGAGTCCGACTCCGGGTCCGACTCCGGGTCCGACTCCGGGTCCGACTTCGTGTCCAACTCCGGGTCCGAGTCCGGGTCCGACTCCGGGTCGAAGGGCCAGTCCCCCAACGGACGCTCGATGCCCCCGAGGAGGTCAGGCCTTCTTCGACAGCTCGTCCCAGCTCCGGCCCGGCTCCGGCGCCACGCCCATGGGCAGCCCGCACGCCTGCCAGCCCGGCTCCGTCGTCCGCCCGAAGGCGTCCTTCGCGCCGCCCCAGCCCGCGAGCTGGTCGGCGACCGACGTGAAGCCTACTGCAGCGAGCTCGCGGGCCGCCGCGGCGCTCCGCCCGCCCGCCTGGCAGCCGACGATGATCTTCGCGTCGAGCGGGAAGGTGGCCCGCATCACGCGCACGAAGTCCGGGTTGTCGACGAGCCCGCTCGGGCCGCGGTGCTTCCACGGCACGTTGAACGCGCCCTCGGGGTGCCCCGCCTCGAACTCCGGTACGGACCGCACGTCCACATACACCCAGCCCTCGTCTTCCATTCGCGAGAGCGCTTCCTCGGGAGAGATCTGCTGGACCATGCCGCTTTCTTGCGGCGCGTCCTCTGCCGGTGCAATGCGCGGCGGCGGGAGGGGCTCCTTCTCGATGGAAGAAGCTCGCGTCGCGTCCGTACCCTGCGCATGCTCCCGCCCGTGCCCGCCTCCCCGACCGCCCCTGCGACCGACGCCGCGTCGAGCGCCGCACCGACGACCGACGAAGATTCGCTCACCCTCCCGGACCATTGGTCCGCCCACCTCGACGCGCGCCCTGGCGGACGCCTCTCGCTCGAGCGCGTGCTTCAGATCTTCGAGGACCCCTACGCGGGGAGCTCGAGCGACTTCGCGCAGGCGTTCCGCGACCGCCTCGACATCCCCTACACCCTCGTCGCGGCCGGAGGCGCAGGGGCGCTCCCCGGGCTCGAGGACATGGCGCCCATCGCGTCGTGGGTCGACCCCGGCGAGCAGCGGGCGGTCGCCGAGGCGATGAGCGTCATCCCGACCGACGCGGCGTTCGAGGCGCTGCTCCTGCGCGCGACCCAGTCGCTCGAAGCCGGCGGCGCGTGGGGCGACCAAGCGGCCCGAAACGAGCGCTACTTCGGCGAGGCGCTCCGCGAGGCGATGGCCCGCTTCCCTCGCCGCGCGGTGCGCCTGCTCGCGCCGCGCGCGGTCGGGCGCACGATCGCCGCTGACCGCTTCCGCTCCATCCTCGAGCCGCACGTGCGGCGACGTCGCGACGCCGCGCGCGACGTCGCTCCGATGCTCGACGCCGAGCCGCGCGCGCTCGTCTACGGGTTGCTCGAGGCGGCCGAGGTCGCCGTCGCGGCGCCCGAGGCTTTGCCCGGTGCGCTGCGCGACCCGTGGGGCAAGAAGAAGCCCCCGAAGATGCCGGCCTTCTGGGACGCGGCCGCGATGCCGCCGCCCGAGCTCCGCGGCGGCCAAGGCGCGCTCCCGTTCGCGGCCGTGCAGGCGCTCGGCGAGCTCCTCTCGAAGGGGAAGCCGCGCGCGCCTCACCCCGGCGTCGCGGAGGCGAAGGCCGCGTGCACGCAGGCCTCGATCGATCGCTTCGCGTGGTCGCTCTTCGAGGCGTGGATGCGCGCCGGCGCGTCGCCGAAGGACAAATGGGCGTTCCTCCAGCTCGGTTGGCTCGGCGACGACGAGATCGCGCACCGGCTCGTCGCGCGGATCAAGGAGTGGCCTCGACAGGGGGCCGCCAAGCGCGCGGAGCTCGGCCTCGACGTGCTCGCCGAGATGGACAGCGACGTGGCGTTGATGCTGGTGCATCAGCTCTCGCAGAAGGCGAGCAGCAAGTCGCTCCGCCGCAACGCGGGCAAGAAGATCGCGACGATCGCGCTCGAGCGTGGGCTCGGCGCCGACGAGCTCGCAGACCGCTTGGTGCCCGACTTCGGCCTCGACGCGGACGGCTCGACCTGGCTCGACTTCGGACCGCGTCGCTTCCGCGTCGGCTTCGACGCGACCCTGCAGCCCTACGTGCGCGACGAGCAGGGCGCGCGGCGCGCGGGCCTGCCCAAGCCGGGCAAGAGTGACGACCCGGATCTCGCCGCGGCCGCCGACGCACGCTTCAAGGCGCTGAAGAAGGGCGTGCGCGCCCTCGCCTCGAGCCAACTCAGGCGCCTCGAGGACGCGATGCGGCGACAGCGCCGGTGGACGCTCGACGAGCACCGCGATCTGCTCGTTCGACACCCGCTGCTCGGCCACGTCGTGCGAGGGCTGATCTGGGCCGCGTACGACGACGGGTCGATGGTCGCGTCGTTTCGGGTCGCAGAGGACGGATCCTTCGCCGGCCTCGACGACGAGCCGGTGGCCTTCGAGGGCGACGTCGAGATCGGCATCGCGCACGCGCTCGAGCTGAGCCCCGAGGCGCGGGCGATCTGGGGCGAGCGGCTCTCGGACTACGAGCAGCTCGCGCCTTTCTCGCAGCTCGCGCGCGAGACCTTCGTCGCGACGCCCGCGCGCCCCCGGTCGGCGATGATCGCCGACGTGACGAGCGCCGACGTCGAGGCGGTGCGCGTGGTCGGCCTCGAGAGCCGGGGCTGGATGCGCGGCGCGGTCGGCGACGGGGGGATCTGGGACACGATGATGCTGGGCGCGGTCTCCCTGCGGCTCGATCCGGGCGTCGGTGTTTACGGGATCGCGGAGGCGCCCCCACAGCAGATCGAGGTGCAGCTCTGGGAGGGCGACCTCGACGGGCTCTCGGCCGTCACCTTCAGCGAGCTGATGCGCGATCTTCAATCGCTCCGCGGCTGACGCGGCGCTTCGCAGCAGCGCAAGAGGTGCGTTCGTCGCTTCGTGCCGCGCCGTGTCGTGAAGAGACCCCACAACCGCCCAAGCCCCTCGACGTTACGCCCTACTCTCGATACGGTGTACCGAGCGTCTAGTACCTCACCGGATGGACGCGGAGTTGGGGGAAGATGACGACGTCTGGACACCTGTGGGGCCCTCTCGTCTGTGTCGCGACGCTCTGGACCTTCGGCGCTGAGGCCGTCGTCGCGCAATGCACCAACACCTGCACGTACGCCTTCGACGGAGACTGCGACGACGGCGGCCCCGGCGCCGACTACTCGCTCTGCGAGTACGGCACCGACTGTGATGATTGTGGGCCGCGCTCGGGCGGCGGCTCGCTCTGCACCGACACCTGCAGGCACGCCTTCGATGGCGACTGTGATGACGGCGGCCCGGGCTCCGACTACTCGATCTGCGACTACGGGACCGACTGCGGCGACTGCGGCCCGCGCGCTCCGGGCGGCGCGCGCTCGGGGGAGCTCTGCACGAACACCTGCCGGTACGCCTTCGACGGAGACTGCGACGACGGCGGCTGGGGATCCGACTTTTCGCTCTGCGACTTCGGCACCGATTGCGCCGATTGTGGCGTTCGGTACGCATCCGACCGCGGCCCCTGCAGCGCCGGGGGGGTGTCACCCGGCTCGGGCCTCTTCCTCGGGCTCCTCGCCTTCTTCGCGGTCCGCGCGCGCCGTCGACGACGGTAGTGGACGCGCCTCCTCCCAGCCCTCGAGGGCCGCCGCTCCGCGTCAGGGCGTCGAGCAGACTCGGACTCGACGGGGAGGTCGGGGTCGGAGTCCGCTCGCTCCGCACCTCAGCGAAGGATCTTCAGGCGCCTCGCGCCTTCGGCCTTCGGGGCCTTCTCGCCGCCGCTGCGCTTGAAGTGCTCGACCGCGATCTGATCGGCCAGCGTCTCGGCGATCTTCGCGAACGCCTCTCCGCTCGGCGAGTCCGGGGCCGCCTGGACCACGGGCGTGCCCTTGTCGCCCCACTCGCGCACCGCGGTGTCCATCGGCACCTGCCCGAGCAGCGTCGCCTTCGCGTAGTCCGCGATCTTCTGGCCACCGCCGGCGCCGAAGATCTCGTGCTTCACGCCCGCGCTGTCGACGAAATAGCTCATGTTCTCGACCACGCCGAGGATCGGCAGGTTGAGCTTCTGGCAGAGCGTGACGCCCTTGTAGACGTCCTGGAGCGCGACCTCCTGCGGGGTCGTGACCATCACCACGCCGGTGATGCGCATCTTCTGGCCGAGGGTGAGCGCCACATCGCCCGTGCCGGGCGGCGAGTCGATGACGAGGTAGTCGAGCTCGCCCCATTCGACGTCGCCGATGAACTGCTGGAGCGCGCCGTGCAGCATCGGGCCGCGCCAGATGACGGCCTGCTTGTCGTTCTCGAGCAGGAAGCCGACGCTCATCAGCTTCAGGCCGAAGCGCTGCAGCGGGAGGATCTTCTTGCCGTCGGCGCTCTGCGGCTGGCCCGTGATGCCGAGCATCGTCGGGATCGAGGGGCCGTAGAGATCGGCGTCGAGGAGGCCGACGCGCGTGCCGAGGCGTCGCAGCGCGAGGGCGAGGTTCGTGGCGACCGTGCTCTTGCCCACGCCGCCCTTGCCGCTCATCACGAGGATCACGTTGCGCACGCTCGGGAGCGGGTCGTCGCTCACGGTCTCGCGGGTCGGGACGCGGACCTTCCACTCGACCTCGGTGAGCGTGACGCCGAGCGGCGCGAGGGCCTCGTCGACGCGGCGCTTCACCTCGCGGCGGATGGGCTCGGACGGCGAGCTGAGCGCGATGGTGCAGCGCACCCGCGTGTCCTCGACCGAGAGGTCGGAGGTGGTCCCGAGCTCGCCGAGCGAGCGCTCGAAGGTCGGATCGACGACGGCATCGAGCGCGGCGCGGACTGATTCGATCGAGAGATCGCCCATGGCCACCGGCTCATGGGACGCGGCGCGGGGGGTGTCAAGTAGGGGTCGAGAGGCCGAGAGAGGTGCCGAGCGCGACGCAACCGGAGCGGCGAAGGCGGGATGAACGAACGTCACGGAGGTACTATCGTGCGCGCATGCGCTTCGCCCCCTTCGCTTCCTCCTGGCTTCTCCTCCCGATCCTGGTCTGCGGCTGCGGCGACGACGACGCACCGACCGAGGACGGCGGCGCAGACGCGATGGTCGCGGAGGAGGACGCCGCGACGAGAGACGCGGGCCCGACCTTCCCGACGACGATCGGCGGCGACCGCCCCGCCCAGGTCGTGCTGCCACGCGAGTACGACGGCGCCCCTGCGCCGCTCATCGTGCTCCTGCACGGCTTCGGCGCGAGCGGCTCCGCGCAGGACCTCTACCTCGGCCTCTCGCGCACGGCGCGTACGCGAGGCGTCATCACGGTCGTCCCGGACGGCACGCTGAACACCATGGGGCAGCGCTTCTGGAACGCGACGGACGCTTGCTGTCTCTTCGGAGACACCCCCGTCGACGACGTCGCCTACATCACGGGTCTCGTCGAGGAGGCGAAGGAGGTCTACGCGATCGACGAGGACCGGGTGTACCTCTTCGGCCACAGCAACGGTGGCTTCATGAGCTACCGCCTCGCCTGCGACGCCCCCGAGCCCTTCGCGGCGCTCGTCTCGCTCGCCGGCGCGACCTTCATCGAAGAGGAGCGCTGCACGCCGAGCCAAGCGCTCTCCGTGCTACAGGTCCATGGCACGGCGGACACGACGATCCTCTACGAGGGCGGCCGCATCGGCGGCGCTCCCTATCCGAGCGTCGCGGCCACGATGGCGCGCGCGGCCGCCATCGCGGGCTGCCAAGACACCCCGGAGGTCCGCGACCGCTTCGACTTCAACCCGATGAACGAAGCCGAAGAGTCGGTCTACCCCGGCTGCGACGAGGGCCGTGACGTCCGCCTCTGGACGATCGAGGAGGGCAGCCACATCCCGGGCTGGGGCGCGGGGACGATGGATCGGCTGCTCGACTGGTTGCTCGACCGGCGCCGCTGAGACATCAACGCGGAGTCCGACCACGACAGAACGCGAAGAAGGCGCCACTCCGTCGCGCCGCATCTCGGCCAACTCTCGTCACGAGCGAAGGGGAAGCGTTCGTCGTCAGCCGGGCGAGCGCCGACGACGGCTGCACGCCCAACCGAGAAGCACGACCGGAAGCAGCTCGCGCGGGGATCCCCCCTGCCCAGATGTGGCACAACCTCCAGACATCGAACCCACGGAGTCAGTCCCGCCGTCCCCGCGACGTGACGTGGGCCCAGGTGAGCCCGAGCCTCCTTCGGGCGGCGAGGGCGTGGGTTCACTGGCGCACATGCGCTCCGAACGCAGCGCTCGACATTCTCCTGGAATCGTCGAGCAACGCGCATTGGGCACACAGCGGCTCTCCTCCGTGCACCATCCGCAAAAAGCATCGGTCCTGCAAGCACTTTCAGTGCCGTAGTCGCACGGATTGCACGAGACCTGGAGAGTCGCGAAGAGCCCGCTTTCGCATCCGATCACCCGACCGTCGACGACCGGCGCACAACGCGCTCCGGCTCCCTCGCTCGTTGGCAGGCAGTACCCACATTGCGCAGCCGATCCAGGCGCCGGCACACAGTCATTACATGACACATCTTGCGCACATGGAGACGCCGAACAGTCGCATCCCTCATCGACGACACCGTCGAGGTCGTCGTCGACACCGTTACACCCCTCCGGTTCTCGCTCTCCCGTTGGCGTCGCAGCTCTGAACTGAGTATCGGGCCTCATCCTGCCACGCTCCAGCCAGAACTTCAGGAGTGCAGACATGTTCCCTCGCTCGACGGGATCATATCCGAGAGGAGACATCCGGGAGTCATTCATCGTCGACGATTCATCACAAGGCCTGAACCGATCGCGACAAGAGCAGACCCCCTGGTAGTAGCCGACAGGTGTCCCGTCGGGACAGTCCTGTGGGCTCACATCCGCGCCTTCGGAACCGTGAGCTATACACGTCCAGACCGAGCCAAACCGGGCGGTATGGTTCGGTGCATCGAGATTACATCGGCACGAATCCTGATAAGTATCGAACAATAAACCCAACGAATGACCCAGCTCGTGAGCAAGCGTGTTGCCAAGGTTACTGAATCGTCCTCGCGGCTGACTCAAATACATGTCCCCGCCAAAAGTTGCGAATGGAATATTGTGTGCATCACGCGACCCTCCAAGCAAGACATACTGATTTGGCATGCTTCCGCCTAGCTCCGGGTGAGCACTGAGACAGTGTGACGCAAGCTGAACCCGCTGGTCGCGGTGTTGTCGGCACTCCGGTTGCGTCTGACATGACCGTAGGCTTGCGTCTATATCGTGTTTAAGTGCGAAGAATGAGAACCGGTCACTATTCTCACTCCACCATGAGTTTCTGTTCAGGTCTGCGTACATCTGCCGCACCACGGACTCGAACGTCTCGAAGTTCAAGGGCTCAGTGGTAAAGTCGATCAGCCCGCCGGTCTGCCAAATGTCATCGGGCCCGGGAGTGTTGGAGAAATCTTGGGGAAGGACGACCAGGACGTAGCGCCCGGTCGTATCGCGAGAGCCCCCGATGTGCACCAGGCTCGACGGGTCGCCGCAGCCAGCGAGGGGTTGGGTCGCGGACGCGACGAGCGGCGAGGGCACGGCGCTCGGCGTGAGCGGCGGCACGCGGACATCGAAGTTCTCCCAAGACTCGCGTCGCCCATCGGATAGCCGCGCACGCACCCGAACGTCACCGGGGGCGAGGACAGTCGCCCACGTCAGCGTCGCACGTGAGGCGCGGACCTCGGCGCCGGGTGCCTCGTCCGTGGCCTCCACCACGTCGGTCAGCCCGTCGGGCCGGTAGCCACGATCGATCACCTCGTCGTTCTGGATGATCTCGATCTCGATGTACGAAACCGGCGGGGCGATTGGGAGCAGCTGATGCCCAATGGCCCGGTCCGCGGAGCGAGTGGCGACCCACGAGACGGACCGGATCTCTCCATCTTCGACCAGAGCGGTCAGGAAGACGCTCTGCGCCGCGGGCAGCTCCGCGTCGTTGGAGCGGCAGCCTGGGAGCCCGAGCACGCAGACGAGCGTCATGGACAGCAAGGCGCTCCGCGCTGCACTTCCGAGACCGATCGTGAGGTACTCCATGCTTTAGCAGGCCACTGCGGCCACTGCCCAGCCGCAACAATTTCGAGAACGGCGAATTCTTCGAAAAATTCCGGATCATCGGGTCGCGAATGTCCAACCTTGGGCAAGGTGGCGGTTCGCGCGACTCGATACCCTAACGTCGCTCGGCCGCGCGACCGCTTGCTCGCTCGCGCGGCGGTGGCACGACAGCGCGCATGCTCACGGTGCTCGACGCGAACAACTTCTGGAGCCCCTCGGGCGGCGGCGTCCGCCGCTACCAGCTCGAGAAGCTCCGCTGCTTCGAGGGGCGCGACGACGTCCGCTATGTCTTCGTCCAGAACGACGCGCGCCGCTTCACCGAGCGTCGCGGAGAGAACGTCGTCGTCGAGCACGTCGTCGCGCCCAGTCCGCCAGGCGGCGGCGACTACCGCGCGATGGTGCTCCCGGGCGCGTTGCGGCGCCTCGTCGCCGAGCACCGCCCGGACGTGATCGAGTGCGGCTCGCCCTATGTGATGCCCTTGCTCGTGCGCCTCGCGGGTCGACACGTCAGCCCGCGGCCCGCGCTCGTCGGCTTCTGGCACGCGGACTTCCCGCGCGCCTACGCCGGCCGCAAGATCGGCGACCTGAACCCAGCGCTCGCCGAGCCGGCCGAGCGCGCCGCGTGGTGGTGGGCGCGCCGCGGCTACGGCGCCTTCGACGCGATCTTCGTCGCGAGCCGCGCGGTCGCGCGCAACATGCAGGAGCACGGCCTCGACCGGCTCTACTACACGCCGCTCGGCGTCGACGCCGTGCGCTTCTCGCCCGAGCGCCGCGACCCCGAGCTCGTCACGCGCTTCGAGGCGGGCGTCCCGGGGCGACCGGTGATCTTCTTCCCTCACCGCTTCCAGGACGAGAAGGGTCTGCGCCCCCTGCTCGCGGCCTACGACCGCCTCGCGGAGCGCCTCGATCCCGTGCCCGCGCTCGTCTTCGCGGGCACGGGACCGGACCAGCCCCTCGTCGAAGCGGCCGTCGCGCGCCATCCCCACGTCCACTACGTCGGCTACCTCGACTCACCCGAGGCCATCGCGCGCTACTACGCGAGCGCGAGTGTGTCCGTCGCGCTCTCGGCCTTCGAGACCTTCGGTTTGAGCTGCGCCGAGGCGATGGCCTCGGGCCTCGCGCTCGTCGCGGCCGACCAGGGCGCCGCGGCCGAGCTCGTCATGGACTCGGGCGCGGGGCTCACGGTGCCCTTCGGGGACGCGCGCGCGCTCGAGGACGCGCTCGAGACGTTGCTGCGCGAGGGCCGCTGGGCCGAGCGCGGGGCGCGAGGGCGAGCGCACGTCCAGCGCTTCACCTGGGAGGCGTGCTTCGAGCGTGAGCTCGTCTGCTACCGCGAGGTGGTCGAGCACGTCCGGCGGGGCGAGCGGGTGCCGCGCGGGCTGCACGAGCGCCTCGTGACCTGACGCCTCGACGGGCGGCGCGATACGCACCCTCATCGCGGCGTGAGCGGTCCTCGGCCCGCAGACACTGCCGCGTCTTTGGTCGAGGAGCTGATGTCCTGGGTGGATGGCCGCCCCGGGCGTCGACCACCTCACGACTCGGTCGGAAGCACCGAGCCAACGGAGGGGCCCACGCGTAGCTCGTCGACCACGACACCTGGGAGGTTGGCGTTGAGACGCACGCGATCGAAGCGGAAGTTGGAGCGGAAGAGCTCGGCGTCCGCGGTCGGCAGCGCTGCGGAGTCCTCGACGAGTGGCGGGTCGACCCAGAGCGAGACGAGCGCGGCGATGGAGTTGTGCTGCACGTGCACCAGCAAAAGGTGTGTCTCGAGCTCGTCGGCATCGGGTACTTGGAGGTAATGGATCGGGATGTCGCCGAGATCCGAACGCACGTAGAGGGGTCGTGGCTCGAGGTCGGGCATTTCAGGGACCGCAACGGAGCTGTGCGCGGTCTCAGCCACGTCCTTCGACTCGAGCCCGAAGGCCGCGGGGCGCCCGCCCGCGACATCGACTCGCGGGATGCCGATCAGCAAACGTTGCTGCGCCTCGTCGTACCCGCCGTCGTACAGGTAGAGGCCACCGCCCTCACCGTCTGGCGCGTCCGAGACGTACCCCGCCATCAAGAACGAAACCCAGCTCGACGCGAAATCGCCGCCGAGCCCGAGGTTGACCACGTCAGTGCTGAGCCCGCTGCGGTCGATGACCCGTTGGGGCGGAGGGCCTCCCACGAGATAGAGCGCTCCGTCGAGGGTGACGAGGGATCGCCCGGCGTGGGAGTACTCGAGCGCGCGAACCACAGGCCGGCTGACATACGGAACCCAGCCTGCGCTGCCGCTCCGCGGATCGCTCGGTGTACCCCAACGCTCGCGGAAGCCAACTCCCCGGTCGGACGCTCGGAGGAGCGCGTCGAAGTACCCCGCGAACGGCTCCCACGCGAAGGGTGCGAGTGCTGGCATCGAGGGAAGCACATCTGCGGCGCTCGTACCGACGCGTAGCTCGTCGAACAGCCCCTCGACCCGCTGGAGAGTGTCGAAACGGAGGTCATCGACGGACAGCGCGGCGTGTGCTGGTCCAAGGGAGGAGCCGTCGAGCCCAGGTCTTACCCAGAGCTCCACGGTCGCCGGCTCCCCAAACGTAACTCGCGCCACCAAGAGCGCGGGGTCACCCGACCACTGGTCCGAGAGCGCGTAGGTGTCCGCGCGAAGGTCGCGAATCCCGTAGCGCGGCCCATTGTGCTCGGGGTCGTCGCGCCGCGGCACGGGCAGGTCGGTCACCGGGCCGAGGCGTACGAGGGGCTCATCACCGTCGTAGAGGTCGACGCCCCCGTGCTCACCACCCACCAGCAGGGAGAGCCACACCGCTTGGCCCGGCGCGCCGATGCGGTCTTCGCGGTCACTGAGCGGGCCGAGGCACGACGTGTCGAGCCGCCGGTGCGCGAGCGGGCCACCCGACACCGAGACCGTCGTGATGAGCGTCCTGCCGCCGGTCTCTAGGGCGCGGTCGCCTCGCGCATACTGCAGCGTCCCTTCGGCGAGGATTTGACCTGGCCCGCCATGCCATCGATCGGCCCAGCCGATGCCCCCATCGAGCAGGAAGAGTGGCCCCGTGTCGTAGTCGAAGGGCTCGTAGGCGAGCAGTCCCGTGCGGTGGGCCTCGCAGCCATCTCCGGCGTCGCCGTCACCGCCGTCAGGCCGAGAGTCGAGGGCGTCGCTCGCACCATCCGGCACTCGCGCGTCCAAGTCGCCGGGGATCGTCCCGTCCAGCATGGAGGCGTCGAGGTCCCCGATCGGGCCGCACCGATCCTCGGGGCACGTCGGGCAACACGACCACACCGAGGGGGCGAGGAGCGCGAGACCGAAGCGCAGCCATCGATGAGCGGGGCGGTCCGGCGAAGAGACCCCCGAGAGTTCGGGCATCAGATGGGCCATGCTGATTCCTCCGCACATGCGGTCCGGTCCACGCGATAGACCGTCACCCACCCTTGGGCCGTCGCTGGCGCACACGCCTCGCTACAGCGGGCTACCTCACCTGGCGTATCAAAGACACATTCCGCGGGGAAGCACGCAGAATCGTAGATGTCGGGCGGGTGGCCATGGGTAAATACCACCACCTCTGCATACGGTTCGGCAACGAAGCCCGTCGCCAACAAGCCGTTCAGATTTACGATCGGATCGCACGCGGTCGGCTCGACGGCCACCGTCCTCTGAGGTCCACCGGAGAACGCAAACAAGGCTCCTTCTGGCCAGCTGCAATCGAACCTGACTCCGCGAACCAAGCCGTTCCGACTGAAGGTCGGCACAGGCCTCAGCACGCCATCCTCGTCGCGATCGTAGCAATTGCAGATGTCGTAGGTCCCGTCGGCGCGCCGACGAAAACCTGGCCACTCCTCGTCTTGGCAGCGCGGCCCAAGCTGAACGCTCGGCCCCCCGCCTGCATCACTTCCACCGTCACGCGCAGGGTCGAGCGTGGCGTCCGGCACCTCGCCATCGCGTAGCGCGCTGGCGTCCGCATCGTGCGCGGCGTCGCCCGCGTCGACGAACGTCGCGTCGAAGCTCGGGTCCGCGTCCAACGAACCGTCGAGCATCCCTCCGTCACACGCGTCGTCTTCGCAGTCTGGGCACGAGCACCCGAGGGCCGATGCGAACCAACAGAGGCCAACCAACCATCTGATCCTCGGGTCTCGCGTCATCATTCACTCCACTTCAGTCGTGATCTCGCTCAATACGTGTGCCAAGCAAGGCCGTAGAACGTCGTCTCGCTCGTTACCGACGAGTAGTTCGCGAGCGCGATCTCGATTCGGTAGTACCAGAGAGATCCGGTTGGCGTACAGTTGCCTTGAGGGCCTCGAATCAAGAGATCCTCGACGTGCTCGTAGCTGTTCGTCGTGCTCGAGCTCTGCGCGACGAGCGTTCCGCCAGGCTCCTCGTAGACGCGGAGGTCGAGGTCCATGCCGAGGGTGTCCGTGCAGGACCCCGTGCTCCCAGCGGTGCAGGTCACGTTGCTATCCCACGCAAGCACGATGCGCAGGTTCTCGAAGCTCGGGCAGCCAGCGGCCGCTTGGGCATAGTGGGTCGTGCTGAAGAGGTGCGGCGAGCTCGAGCTGAAGTCCGACTTCGCCATGGACCCGAGGTCGTACCCGAAACGCGCGGGGGTGAATGTTCCCGGCTGCCGATTGGCGGCCATCGAACGGGCGTTCTCCCCATGGACCAGGCCTGTGCCGTCACGCCCGTCCGAGCCAGCGCACGACACGCCATAGGTACCCCAGGGGCACCCATCCGGGCTGGCGTTCCCAGCCGCGTCGGGACTCGCCATGAGGATCGCCTTGAGGGCCTCGGGCCAGCCCTGCAGGCTGGTCTCGTACTCTGTGATCCCCGCTGCGATCCCAGCGATCGCGGGCGGTATTACGCTCGACCCGGCGTACTCGAGGCCGACGGCCTGAGTGCATCCGGCGGGCGCGACCAGATGAGGCAACTCTTGTCCTGCGGCGTCGTTCCTCCAGGTGCTTCGGTATGAGGAAGCGGTCGTGCAACTATCGGCGCCGGGCGGGGCACCATCGGCGATGAGCCCATCGCTCCAGACGCCACCAACCACGAGCAAGTTGTACCCCTTGTGGTGCATTTCGTCGGCGTCATCGTTTCCTGCGGAGAGCACGTAGAGGCGCGCACTCTCGCGTGTCCTCCAGTCGAGGTACTGGTCCCGTCCCGAGAACGTAGCGTTCTGGGTCTCGGCCACGTACGCCCAGCTCTGGCTGTGGATGAAGGCTCCTTGGGCGACGGCCCAGTCGATGTCGGAGGCCTCGCTGTCGCCTAGGACGAAATTCGCCACATGCAACTGCGCGGCGTTTGCGAACCCCGGGTCGGACGTTGTGTTGGCCAGAAGTCCGGCCATGAATGTCGCCTCGGGCGAGTCGAAGGTGAACCCCCCTGTGCTCCGAATATTCAGGCTCATCGGAGGTCAGTGGTGTCGTCGGGGTACGTCGGCTCCAAGAGTCCAACGTCGACTCCGGTTCCGTCATACGCGGAGTTGCTGTCCCTTGCGGTCAGGGCTCTCGGTGCGCGACGACGCCAAATCCACGTAGCGGCGGATCCCCGCGCAACTGTCGAACCCGCGAGAGCCAGCGGGAGGAGTTCAACTGCAATCGGAGTCCGCTCGCGTAGATGCTGAGCTCTGGGTCGCACGCGCGGATCCGAACCGCTCGATCTGGCTCGCCGAGGCACCATCACATCATCCTTCTACAACCGCTCTTTGCTTGCTGAGAACAGCAGCCATGCCTTGTCATGCACAGCATGTGCCAATGGAACGCACGGAAGTTTCCCGCCGTGCATCACCGACCGTTCGAGAACTAACGCCACTTCGTGCATCGATTGACGAAGGAGTTTCCTCGAGGCCGTGCGTGCGCACGCGGGTACTCTGTTCCCGCTCGCCGGGGTCGAAGCGCGGCCAACATGCGCCGCCGCGAAGCAGTAGAGCCAAGGGGCCTTTCGATGCCGACCGTGCAAAGCATGCGGCCGACCTCGAGGGGGGCTTCTTCTGCTCACCCCTCCCGCGCCTTCAGGTGCTGCTATCGAAACACGCGGGACCCGAAGCCGCGCGTACGCGAGAGTCAGTCGTCGTGAAGCAGCGAAGGGGCGGGACATTCGCGGTGCCGCGTGTCGATGGCGACGACGCGCCCGAGTCCATGACGAGCTCGGCCGCGGCGTTTTGGTCGGCTGTCCAAACGCGGCGCTCGTTTCCTCAAACGCGTCTACAGCCGCCGAGGCTCTCCGACGGCGGGGAGCATCTTCTGCTCCTCCTCGGGCCTCACGGTGCCCTTCGGGGACGCGCGCGTGCTCGAGACGTTGCTGCGCGAGGGCCGCTGGGCCGAGCGCGGGGCGCGAGGGCGAGCGCACGTCCAGCGCTTCACCTGGGAGGGTACCACTACCGCCTCGCCGTTCTACAGGTCGAGCGCGTACGAGCCGTTGCGTGGCCCCAGGCGACGTCGCGTGCGCGCGCGTTTGCTGAACGCGATGCGTTGACAAGACGCGGGGCCTCAGACGGTCGTGATTCGCCATGCGACCACGACAAGGGGCGGTCGAAAGACGATCGCAGTTCATCCGGGGGTCTGCTGGGATCGGCGCTCAGGGCGCGTAGGGCTCGCCCTCGGGGCAGAGCCCTCGGTCGCGCACATCGTCGAGGGTCAGCGGCGAATAGAACCAGTCGATGACGTTCGAGCTCACGTTGCAGCCAGCGACGATGTTCGCGCGTGGGCAGGCGCCGTCGCGGTAGGTCCCCTCGCTGGACGAGCAGAGCGAGCGAAACGCGGTCGCGGCGACGGCGCTGGCGTCGGAGCCGGTGCGCTCTTGGCAGCGGCTCTGCGTGGTGAACTCGCAAGCGATGACATCGTCGCCGAAGCAACCGGACATGGAGAACGCCGCGAGGGCGGCGAGGGTGAGCGCGCGAAGCACGGAGCGGAACATCCCGTGACGGTGGCCGACACGAACGCAATTGTCCAGTGTCAGCGCACGACGCATGGCAGCGCGCGCGCTGGCCGAGCGGCTGGGCTCCACCGAGTGACCGAGGCGTGCGACCCTGCGCGACATCCTCGTCGCGCACGTGTGCTTCCAATGCACACCGCCTGCGCATCGACGCTCCAGTCGCCGCGCCGCCGCGCCACTTTTCCAAATATGTTCGATGATATGCGCCGGGGCACACTCGGTGCTTTGGGGAGACGACGTGGAAGAGATCGGCATCGCGTTGGTCGTCTGTCTGGTTCCCCTGGCCGCCATCGGAGGGCTCGTCGTCTGGCTCGTGCGGAGCGGACGTGACGAGACCCGGCAGCGCGTGGGGTTGCTCGAGCGCGAGGCGCGGGAGCTGCGCGAGCAGAACCTCGTCCTGCTCGCGCGGGTGCAGCACCTGGAGGCCGGCCTGACGCAGGTTTACTCGAAGGAGCTGCCGGAGCTGCGGGCGGGGGTTGGCGTGCCTGTGCCTGTGCCCGGGGCCGTGTCCGAGACCAGGGCCGTGTCCGAGACCGAGACCGGGGCCGTGTCCGAGACCGGGGCCGTGTCCGAGACCGGGGCCGGGTCCGAGACCGGGGCCGTGTCCGGGACCGGGGCCGGGTCCGGGACCGGGGCCGGGTCCGAGACCGGGGCCGTGTCCGGGACCGGGGCCGTGTCCGAGGCCGGGGCCGGGTCCGAGACCGGGGCCGTGTCCGGGACCGGGGCCGTGTCCGAGCCCGCGGCTGGGACCGACACGGGGACCGGGACCGAGACCGGAGCGGTGGGTGCGGGGACCGGTGGGACCGGATCGGCAGGGACCGGGTCTGCGACTGGGGGCTCGGGTGCGTCGGCTGGGGGTGCAGGCGGTGGCGCGGACTCGGGTTCGGGTTCGGGCTCGAACTCGGGCTCGAGCTCGAGCTCGGGCTCGGACTCGGAGACGGGCATGGGCACGGGCATGGGCACGGGCATGGGCACGGGCTTGGGCACGGGCACGGGCATGGGCATGGGCACGGGCACGGACACAGCTACGACCGGCACGGGTTCGGCCTCTTCCACGCTCGAGCAGTGGGTCGGTGTGCGTGGCGCGGCGGCGCTCGGCGCGCTCGTGCTCGTGATCGCGGGGCTCTACTTCTTCCAATACTCCATCGAGCACGGGCTCATCTCGCCCGCGCTGCGCGTCGTCCTCGGGGTCGGGCTCGGGCTCGGGCTCGTCGTCGGCGCCGACCTTCGGCTGCGGCATCGCTACGCGACGCTCGCCCATTGGCTCACCGGCGCCGGCGTCGCGATCCTCTACGTCTCCTTCTGGGCGGGTCGCGCGCTCTACGCGCTCTATCCCTCCTGGGCCGCCTCGATCGCGATGATCGCCACGACGGGCGCGTGCGTGGTGCTCGCGTCCGCGCGCCGCAGCGTCGTGGTCGCCGCGCTCGGGCTCTTCGGCGGCTTCGTGACCCCGCTCGCGCTCTCGACGGGCGAGGACCGGCCCATCGCGCTCTTCGGCTACCTGCTCCTCCTCGACGGCGCGATGCTCTGGCTCGCCTACCGCCGGCGCTGGTCGTGGCTCGCGCTCGCCTCGCTCGTGGGCACGTCCTTCTATCAGATCTCTTGGGTTCTCCTGCGCCTCGACGAGCCGCGCCTCGTGCTCGGGGCCGCGATCCTCGGCGTCTTCGCGCTCGGCTTCGCCGCGATGCCCCGACGCTCGCAAGAGGAGGGCGCGCCGGACGAGTCCAGCCTGTGGCGCGCGACGCGCGCGGGGGGCGTGCTCGTGCCGCTCCTCCTCGCGATCCACGTCTCGCTGCGCGGCGACCTCGGCGCACACTTCGCGGTGACGGCGCCGCTGCTGCTCGCGCTCTGCGCGGGCGCGGCGTGGGTCGGCGCGCGACAACGCAGCCAAATCGTGCCGCTCGTCGCCGCGCTGATGGCGCTCGGCGCCGTGCTCGGCGCGGGCTCCCCCCATGACGCCGTCGGCGCGTGGCAGCTCGCGGCTCTGCTCACGGCGATCGCCCTCGTCTTCCACGCGGCGACCGAGCTCTCGCCCCGCGACGACACGACCCCGCGCGCCGCCGCGCACACCGCCGCCCTCGGCGCGCTCTCGCTCGTGCTCGTCCTCGGGTCGATCACGCTCGCCGCCGGACCGTGGCCCTGGGCGCTCGCCCTCGCGATCGTCACCGGCCTCGGCCTCCGCCAAGCGCGCCTCTGGCCGACGCTCGCCGGCTGGCTCGGCGGGCTCGCTGGGCTCACCGCCGCGTTCATCACGCTCCCGCGCTTCGGCGTCCAAGGACAGCCGCCGGCCCTCGTGCTCGTCGGCGTCGCCCTCCTCGCGAGCGCGCTCGCGGGCGCGACCGCCTTCTTCCCACGCGCCTCGGCCCCCCATCGCCGCCGCGGCGAGCTCGGCGCGGTGGCCGCCTCGCTCGTCGTGCTGATGGCGCTCCCCTTCGCGCTGCGGCTCGAGGCGCTCCCGCCACACGCTTTCTTCGGCGGCGCGCTCGTCGCGAGCGCGCTCGCCGCCATGGCCGCGTGGCGCATGCGGAGCGGGCGCGCCCTCGCCGCGGGGATCGTCGTGCACGCGCTCGCGATCGGCGTGTGGGTCGCGCGAGCGCCCGCGCCCTTCGACGCGCTGACGTGGCTCGGCGCGCTCACGCCGGTCGCGGTGGCGCTGCTCGTCGCGACCCCGCACCCGAAGGTGCCCTTCACCGACGACGCCTGGCGTTGGCGCGGCGCCGCGCTCGCCGGGCCGCTCGTCTTCCCCGCCGCGCGCGTCGTCCACCTCGAGGTCTTCGGGGCCGGCACCGTGGGCCTCGTCGCGGTGCTCCTCGCCGCGGCGTCCGCGGCGGTGCTCGTGCTCGCGCACCGCCGCGGACCGAGCGATCCAGGCGCGCGACGCACTGCGCTCGCCTGGGCCAGCGCCGCCACCGCGAGCCTCGTCACGGTCGCCATCCCCGTCCAGCTCGAGAACGAGTGGGTGACGATCGGCTGGGCGCTCGAGGCCGCGGCGCTCGCGGCGATCTGGCGGCGCCTCGACCACGCGGGGCTCAAATACTTCGCGCTCGCGCTGGTGGCCGCCGTCGGCGTTCGCCTGCTCGGCAACCCCTACGTGCTCGGCTACTACCCGCGCGGCGCGCTCCGCGTCGTCAACTGGCTCAGCTACACGTACCTCGTGCCCGCGGGCGCGCTCGTCGGGACCTGGTGGCTGCTCCGCCTCGACGAGCGGCCCCGCCTGCGCGCGTGGGAGAAGGGGATCTTCGGCGAGCGCGCCTTCGTGGCGACCGTCGCCGCCGCCGCCGCGATCGCGATCGTCTTCGCGTGGGTGAACCTCACCATCTTCGACGTCTTCGCGACCGGCCCCGCGCTCACCATCCCGCTCGATCGCCTGCCGGCGCGAGACCTCACGGTCTCGCTCGCGTGGGGCCTCTTCGCGCTCGCGCTGCTCGGGCTCGGCATGCGTGCCCGCGCCCTCGCCCTGCGTTGGACGAGTCTCGTCCTGGTGCTCGTCACGAGCGCGAAGGTCTTCCTCTACGACCTCGCGTACCTGCGCGACCTCTACCGCGTGGCCTCCCTCGTGGGCCTCGCGCTCGCGCTCATCACCATCTCCTTCGTCTATCAGCGCTTCGTCTTCCGCCAGGCGTCGCCCGAGGAGCGTTCATGAACCGCCGAATCGACCTCCGCGTCTCCGCGCTCGCTTTCGTCGCGACTCTCCTCGCGCTCTCGCTCGCGGCCACCACGGCCGCGCAAGCCGAGCGCGACCCGACGCGCATCTTCCCGCACGAGGCCGCGATCGAGGCCGACGCCCGAGGGCTCGTGCGCTTGCCGCTGCGCCCCGACGTCCTCGAGCGCGCGCGCCCCGATCTGTCGGACCTGCGGGTCTTCGACGGCGCGGGCCACGAGCTGCCCTTCTTGGTCGATCGCGGCCGCCGCCCCTGGCCGGCGGACGTACGCGCGCGCGTCGTCCTCGTCCCCCTCGACGTACGCGAGCGCGACGTACGACGGCTCGACCCGACCTCGTTCCAAGAGCTCCGCGTCCCGGCCCCCGACGCGCCGCCGGAGGGCGCGCGCTGGGAGATCGAGGTCGACTCGCCCGAGGCGCGCTTCGTGCGCCAGCTCGTCGTCCACTGGGAGGACGCGGACGTGACCGTCGAGGTCGCCCGAGGCAGCGTGTTCCGGCTGCCGAGCCCGCTCCGTCAGCGCGTCCGCCTGCCGCTGCCCGCCCTGCCTCCGCCGAGCCACGACGCGAGGCTCGTGATCTCGATCCTCGGCGAGGGACCGCTCCTCTCACCGACCTTGGCGCTCGTCGGGCAGCGCGCCTCGTCGCCGGGAGACGTGCTCACGATGCCGCTCGAGATCGTCTCGAGCGTTCGCGAAGGCGATCGCACGATCGTCGAGCTCGCGCGTCCCGTCGGTCTCGTGCCCGAGCGCGTCCTCGTCCAGACTCGGACCGCGACCTTCCACCGCGAGGTCACCGTCGAGGACCTCCGGCGAGGCCGCGAGCCCACGCGACTCGGCGGCGGCTCGGTCTTCCGGATCGACGATCTCGACGCCGAGGCGCTCGACGTTCCGCTCGGGCGCGCCACGGGAGAGGCGCTCCGCGTCGTCCTGCACGACGGCGACGCGCCCAGCCTCGAGGCGCTCTCGTTCGTCGCGCAGATCGAGCTGCCCTCGCTCGTCTTCGAGCATCGCGAGGGGGCCCGCCTGCTCTTCGGTGGGGGTCGCGCGGGCGCCCGACGTCACGACCTCGAGCGCTTCGCGGGCACGACGCTCGGCGAGCAGGTCCTCGAGCGTCCGCTCCCGGAGGCGCGGCTCGGCGCGACCGGTGACAACCCTCGCTTCGATCAGCGCCCCGCCCTCGGCTTCGCGACCGCTGGGCGCGCCGTGCCCCTCGCGCGTTTCTCGAGCGTGGCTGCGCTCGAGGTGCGCGGCGCACGAGAGGGCTCGAGCCACTTCGTCCCGAGCCCCGCGCTCCTGGCGCTCGCGCGTGACGACCTCGCAGATCTGCGCGTGGTCGACGGGGCAGGGAACGCCCGACCCTACGTGCTCTCGCCCGCCGACACCCGCGCCCTGATCGACGTGCCCATCGGCGCGCCCGCGACCAGCCCGCGCCGAAGCCGCTACGCGATCCCACTCGACCCTGGCCCGCTCCCGACCACGAGGCTCGAGCTCGACCCGGAGGACGCCTTCGTCTCGCGCCCTTGCGTGCTCTACGGCTTCGACGAGCGCGGCGAGCGACGACGCCTCGCGAGCGTCACGCTCGCGCGCGGCCCCGACGACGACGCGCGGGTCATGATCCCGCTCCCGCGCGAGCGCGTCGCGGCGCTCGAGCTCGAGGTCGAGGACGGCGACGACAGCCCGCTGACCTTCCGCGGCGCGTGGGTCGAGGTCGTCACCCGCACGGTCTTCGTCGCGGCCCCCGACGGCGACTATCGCGTCCTGGTCGGAGATCCAGAGGCCGAGCATCCGCGCTACGCGCTCGAGGACGCGCTCGAGCTCGTGCTCGCGATCGACTCGGCGCCCGCCGCGCTCGGCGCGGTGGAGCGCAACCCCGCCCACGAGCCGCCGCCCTTCTGGGAGCAGGTCGACCTCGCGTCCGGCGCGGTCTGGGGCGTGCTCCTCTTGGCGGTCGTCCTCCTCGGCGGCCTCACCCTGCGGCTCGCCCGCCACGCGCCCGACGCTCCGTCGCCCGACGCGACACCAAACGCGCCATCGCCCGACGCGACGCCACCGCACGCGCCATCGCCCGACGCGACGCCACCGCACGCTCCGTCGCCCGACGCGACGCCACCGCACGCTCCGTCGCCCGATGAGGCCACCTCGAAGGCCGAGGCCGCGGGCGAGGAGGACGAGCGGCGAAACGAAGGGACCGCGAAGTGACGCTCGGCCACTCCGCGGTCTCGGTCCCCGTCTCGGGTGGAGGGCGCGCCCGTCAGGAGCGCTGCTTCGCCTCTTCCTCGGCGATCTTCCGGTTCACCTCGTCCATGTCGAGCGCCGCGGCTTGCTGCACGAGATCCTCGAGCGCGGGCTCGGGGAGCGCCCCGGCGTCGCGGTAGAGCAGCACGCCGTCGCGGAAGACCATCAGCGTCGGGATCGACTGGATGCCGAGGCCCGCCGCGATCGCCTGCTCGACGTCGGTGTTCACCTTGAGGAACTTCGCGTCCGGGTGCTTCGCGGCGACCCGCTCGAAGATCGGCCCGAACATCTTGCAGGGGCCACACCACGGGGCCCAGAAGTCCACGAGGACGAGCCCGCCGCCTTCGACGGCGCTCTGGAGGGTCGCTTCGTTCGCTTCGATCGCAGTTGCCATGGTTCTCCTTTCCACACCGAGAACCAGGTTCTGGGTGCGCCCGCGTTCCCGCGCGGGGCGTGTAGGCTGGGTCGTAACATTGGACGCGCTCGGCGTCTCGTCGTGACGAGGTCGTAGAGCGTCGTGCTGGGCCGGTGTCGGGGGCCGGCCTGCCCGACTGCCCGGCCCCAGCGACTCGACGACGAGGCGGAAACGTCGGCAGGGGCAGGGGCAGGGGCCAGGGGGCAGGGGCACAGGACTCGCACCCCGAGATCAGTGCAGCGGGACCGCGAGCACCGGGCACGGGGCGGCGTGGAAGACGCGCTCGGTGCGCGTGCCCACGAGCGCGTCGAGCAGCGAGTCCTGCCCGTGCGTCGCCATCACGATGAGGTCCGCCGACTCGGCCGCCTCGGCGATCGCGTCGGGGACCGACCCCGAGCTGTGCTCCGTCCGACAGGTCCAGCCAGGAGGCAGCGGCAGCCCCTCGACCGGCGGCACCTCGCCGACCTGTACGAGCACCACCTCGCCGGTGGGCGCGGTTGCGCTGATCAGCAAGCGCGAGAGCGCCTCGCAGGCGGCCTTCGCGCTGCGCGCGTCGCCAGCCGGCACCACGACGCGCTCGATCCGCGGCATCCCCTCGCGCACGAACGAGCGCGCGCCGGTCGGGATGACGAGGGTCGGCATCGGGAGGTTCTCGGCGATGGCTTCGGCGCGGCTCGCCATCATCCAGCGCGCGATCCCGTGGCGGGCGTGCGTGCCTACGACGACCAGGTCTGGACCGAGGCGGCGCAGCGCGTCGAGCGTCGTGTCGACCGGGTCGTCGCAGCACTCGTGCACCAGCTTCTCGTGCTGCACCGGCCGCGACACGCCCCACGCCCTCAGGACCTCGTCGGCGCCGAGGATGCGCTCGGCGGCGTCCGGCTCGGTGCCCGCGTGCACGGACACGACCCGCGCCCCCGAGGTCGTGGCCAACGCGAGCGCGTGCTCGAAGGGGATGCGGTCCTCGTCTCGGCGGGCCGCGGCGGCATGAGCGATGGTGGTCATGGCCCCTATTTCAGCAAGGGGCGTGCCTCGAAAATACTCAATCAATTCGGGTCACCACGTGGGACCATCCGTCGCAACGGACGCAAGCGACGTCGCGAAACGTCGCAGCTTCTGCGCCGCCCCCGTGCCGGCCACCGCTCCCAACCCCGCGGCTCGCCCCACCCGCGGCTCGCCCCAAACCCGCCGCTCGACCCCCACAGCTTGCCCCAGGGCCCGCGGCTACCCGAAGAACGAGCGGACCTTCTCGAGGCCGCGGACGAGGGCGTCGAGGTCGGCCTTCGTGTTGTAGAGCGCGAGGCTCGCGCGCGCGGTCCCGGTCACGCCGAAGTGGTCCATCACGGGCTGCGTGCAGTGGTGGCCCGTCCGGATCGCGACGCCCTCGGCGTCGAGGATCGTGCCCGCGTCGGTCGGGTGGATGCCCTCGAGCAAGAACGCGAGCACGCTCGACTTCTTGCGCGCCCGACCCACCAGCGTGAGGCCCGGCAGCGCGCTCAGGCGCTCGGTCCCGTACGCGAGCAGCTCCGCCTCGTGCGCGAGGACGGCGTCGAGGTCGAGCCCTTCGAGCCACTCGATGGCCGCGCCGAGCCCGATGGCCTGCGCGATCGCCGGCGTCCCCGCCTCGAACTTGTACGGCAGATCGTTCCAGGTGGAGCCCTCGAAGGTCACGCGATCGATCATGTCGCCGCCGCCCTGCCAGGGCGGCATCGCCTCGAGCAGCGCGCGCTTGCCATAGAGCACGCCGATGCCGCTCGGCCCGTAGAGCTTGTGGCCGCTGAAGACGTAGAAGTCCGCGTCGAGGGCGCGGACGTCGACGCGCGCGTGCACGACCCCCTGCGCGCCGTCGACGAGCGCGACGGCGCCCACCTCGTGCGCGCGACGGATCATCGTCGCGACCGGCAGCACCGTGCCGAGGCTGTTGGAGACGTGCGCGAAGGCGACGAGCTTGGTCCGCTCCGAGAGGCGCGCGGTGAACGCCTCGAGCGTGACCTCGCCCTCATCGGTGATCGGCGCGACCACCACCTTCGCGCCCGTGCGCGCGGCGACGAGCTGCCAGGGGACGATGTTCGAGTGATGCTCGAGCTCGGTGATCAGGATCTCGTCGCCCGGCTGCAGGTTCGCGCCACCCCAGCTCGCGGCGACGAGGTTGATCGCCTCGGTCGCACCGCGGGTGAAGACGATCTCCTCGCGCTCGGCCGCGCCGAGCCAGCGCATCACGCGATCACGCGCGCCCTCGAAGCGCGCCGTCGCCCGCTGGCTGAGCACGTGCACCGCGCGATGGACGTTGGCGCAGTCCTGCGCGTAGACGCTCGTGACCGCGTCGATCACCGCGCGCGGCTTGAGCGCGGTCGCCGCGCTGTCGAGGTAGACGAGCGGCTTGCCAGGGTGCGCCTCCTGCGCGAGCGCCGGGAACTGCGCCCGCACGGCCTCGACGTCGAAGCCGCTCACGAGAGCTCCTCCTCGAGCGCGCCGAGCGCCTCGCCGCCAGGGAGCTGTGAGAGGAGCGCGTCGCGCATCGCCGCGCGGAGCGCCGACCCGCCCTGTCCGTCGACCGCGTCGACGAGCTCCTTCAAGAACGCGTACGTGAGCAGCGCGCGCGCCTCGCTCTCGGGCAGGCCGCGGCTTCGCGCGTAGAAGAGCGCGTCCTCGTCGAGCGCGCCGACCGTCGCGCCGTGCGAGGCGACGACCTCGTCGACGTGGATCTCGAGGTGCGGCTTGGTGTGCACGGTCGCCGTCGGATCGACGAGCAGGTTGCGGTTCTGTTGGTGCGCCTCGCAGCCGACCGCGCCGGGGTGCACGTGCGATTGGCCATCGAAGATGGCCGTCGCGCGCTCGCGGGCGAGCCCGCGGTAGCGCATCGCGCTGCGCGAGCGAGGCGCGCGATGATCGACGCGCACGTGGTGGTCGAGGTGCGTCGCGCCCGCGGCGACGTAGACGCCGTCGAGCCGGCACTCGGCGCCCTCTCCTTCGAGGTGCACGCCGAGGTCGAGCCGCGCGGGCGCGCCTCCGAAGGAGAAGACGTGGCTGGCGTAGACGCTGTCGCGCGCCTGGCGGACGTCGACCGCGCCGAGCAGGGCGCCCTCGTCCTCGTGCGTGCGCAGGTGCGTCAGCTTGGCGCCGGGGCCGAGGACGACCTCGAGCACGGCGCTCGTCAGGCTGCTCTGCCCGCGGAAGCGCTCGACGAGCGTGAGCTCGGCGTTCGCCTCGAGGACGACCAGCGCGCGCGGGTACGCCGCGTGCCCCGCGATCCCCTCGTAGTCGAAGAAGAGCGGGCTCTCGTGCGCGCCCGTCACCCGCGCGACGACGCCATCGGCGAAGAGCGCGCTGTTGAGGGCGGCGAACGCGGCGCCGACCCGGAGGTGCTCGCTGCCCGCCCCGTCGCCGAGGCGCCCGAGCACGAGCGTCGTCGCGCCTGGCGCCACGAAGCGCGCGTGCCCACCGCGGAAGCTCACGACGTCGTGGCCGCTCGGCGGCGCCGCCGTCGGGGCGAGCTCGAGCGGCGCGGGCGCGAGGTCCGCGCTCACGAGCTCGCGGACGCTCGTGAAGCGCCACGCCTCGGTCTTCTTCATCGGAAGCCCCAGCTCTTGGAGCGTCGCGGCGGCCTCGACGCCGAGGGGCGCGAGCGCACCCTGCCGCGGGGGCGCGGACGCGAGCGTGTCGAGCAGGCTCACGCGCGCACCTCGCGCTGCGCCTCGGTCCGCGCGCTCTCGTAGCCCTCGCGCTCGAGCCGGAGCGCGAGATCCTTGTCGCCGCTCTCGACGATGCGCCCGTCGACGAGCACGTGGACCACGTCGGGCACGATGTGGTCCAGCAGCCGCTGGTAGTGTGTGATGACGAGCATCGCGCGGTCGGGCCCGCGCAGCGCGTTGACGCCGCCCGCGACCACGCGCAGGGCGTCGATGTCGAGGCCCGAGTCGGTCTCGTCGAGGATCGCGAGGCGCGGCTCGATCATCGCCATCTGGAAGATCTCGTTGCGCTTCTTCTCGCCGCCCGAGAAGCCGTCGTTGACGGCGCGCTTGAGCAGCTCGGCCGGGAGCTCGACGAGCTTCGCCTTCTCGCGCGCGCGCCTCATCAGGTCGGCCGCCGAGAGCTCGGCCTCGCCGCGCGCCTTGCGCTGCGCGTTCAGCGCGGCGCGGATGAAGTGCAGGTTCGAGACGCCGGGGATGGCGACCGGGTACTGGAAGCCGAGAAAGAGCCCCGCGGCGGCGCGCTCGTCGACGTCCATCGCGAGCAGATCCTGGCCGTCGAGCGTGACCGAGCCGGCGGTCACCTCGTAGCCGGGGCGCCCCCCGAGCGCGTACGAGAGTGTGCTCTTGCCTGCGCCGTTGGGACCCATGACGGCGTGGACTTGGCCGGCCGGGAGCTCGAGCGTGAGGCCCTTGAGGATCGGCGTTCCGCCGACGCTGACGTGGAGGTCGTGAATCGAGAGCATGGTGTTTCGTCGATGTGTTCGTCGATGGTGTTCGTCGAAGACGGGATTCGTGGAAGGCGGGCGTCGAAGGTGCGCGTCGACGTTCGTCGAGGGTGGGCAGCGAGTCTGCGTCGATCCGCGCGTTGGTCGCGCGCGTCACTCGGGGGTTCGTGGGTGAGTGTTCACCGGTGGTGCGCCGCGACTCGCCGACGCGAAGGAGCTGTACGGGGAGCCGTACTCAGCCGACGGCGCCCTCGAGCGAGACGCCGAGGAGCTTCTGGGCCTCGACCGCGAACTCCATCGGGAGCTCTTGCAGCACTTGCTTCGCGAAGCCGTTGACGATGAGGCCGACGGCGTCCTCCTCGGAGAGGCCCCGCTGCCGACAGTAGAAGAGCTGGTCCTCGCCGATGCGGGAGGTCGTCGCTTCGTGCTCCACCTGCGCGCTCGGCTCGTGGGCCTCGACGTAAGGCACCGTGTGCGCGCCGCAGCGATCGCCGATGAGGAGCGAGTCGCATTGGGTGTGGTTGCGCGCGCCGACGGCGCCCTTGGCGATGGTCACGCCGCCGCGGTAGGTCTGCTGGCCCTTGCCGGCGCTGATGCCCTTCGAGACGATCGTCGAGCGCGTGCGCTTGCCGAGGTGGATCATCTTCGTGCCGGTGTCGGCTTGCTGCGCGTGGTTCGTGAGCGCGACGCTGTAGAACTCGCCGATCGAGTCGTCGCCCTCGAGGATGCAGCTCGGGTACTTCCACGTGACGGCGCTGCCCGTCTCGACCTGCGTCCAGCTGATCTTCGCGCGCGCTTTGCAGACGCCGCGCTTGGTCACGAAGTTGTAGATGCCGCCGCGCCCCTCTTCGTCGCCGGGGTACCAGTTCTGGACGGTGGAGTATTTGATCTCGGCGCCGGGCAGCGCGACGAGCTCGACGACCGCCGCGTGGAGCTGGTTCTCGTCGCGCTGCGGCGCCGTGCAGCCCTCGAGGTAGCTCACGTAGCTGCCCTCGTCGGCGACGATCAGCGTGCGCTCGAACTGCCCCGTCTTGGCGGCGTTGATGCGGAAATACGTGCTCAGCTCCATCGGGCAGCGCACGCCCTTGGGGACGTAGACGAAGCTGCCGTCGCTGAAGACCGCGCCGTTGAGCGTCGCGAAGAAGTTGTCGGTGTAGGGGACGACGCTGCCGAGGTACTTCTGCACGAGCTCGGGGTGCTCGTGCACCGCTTCGCTGAAGGAGCAGAAGAGCACGCCGGCGCGCGCCAGCTCCTCCTTGAACGAGGTGTGCACGCTGACGCTGTCGAAGACGGCGTCGACGGCGACGCGCGGGCGGTCGGGGTTCTCGACGCCGGCGAGGATCTCGCGCTCATGCAAGGGGATGCCGAGCTTCTCGTAGGTCTCGAGCAGCTTGGGGTCGACCTCGTCGAGGCTCTTCGGCGCCGCCGTCGTCTTGGGCGCCGCCCAATAGTAGACGTCCTGATAGTCGATCTCGGGGTAGCGCACGTTCGCCCAACGCGGCTCCTTCATGCGCAGCCAGTGCCGGTAGCACTTCAGCCGCCAGTCGAGCATCCACGTGGGCTCGGCCTTCTTGTCGCTGATGAAGCGGACGATGTCCTCGGAGAGGCCCTTGGGGGCGTACTCCTGCTCGATCTCGGTGATGAAGCCGGCTTCGTAGCGCTTGTGGAGGACTTCTTCGATCTCGACGTTGCTCATGGGACTGCTCTCGGCGGGTCGGAGACGATGCGATCTGGGGCTCGGGCGATCTGGGGCTCGGGCGATCTGGGGCTCGGGCGCTCAGGCGTCGGGCGCGGAGGGCTCGGCGGTGTCCACGTGCGTCGCGCGCGTGCGGAGCTGGACGAGGGGCGCGGAGTGGCCGCGCACCATGTCGGCGAGGGTCACCGCCTCGAGGGCGGTCTGCACGGCAGCGTTGATGCGCTGCCAGTTGGCGCGCACGCCGCAATGCGGCTCGTGCGCGCAGGAGTCGGAGGTGTCGTCGGTACACTCGGTCACGGCGATCGGGCCCTCGAGCGCGGTGATGATCTCGGCGACGTTGGTCTCTCTAGGCGAGCGGGCCAGCGCGTAGCCACCCCGCGCGCCGCGGGTCGCGGCGACGACGCCGGCGCGGCCGAGCGCCTTGAGGACCTTGCTCACCGTGGGCTGGGGGATGCCCGTCTCGTCCGCGAGCTCGCGGACGGAGAGCGACGCCTCGTGCGAGGCGAGCTGCGTCGCGAGCACGATGCCGTAGTCGGTGAGGCGCGAAATTCTCAGCATTTCCGAGGACTAGGGTCGGCGGCTGGGGAGCGCCGCACAATCAGGACCCATCTGGTCCGATTTATGGAGCGCGGCGGGGGGAGCGTCAAGGTCGCCTTCGACGCCGCGCCGGATCGGCGACCGCGGGCGTGCTTCCTCGCGCGGGCTATGCTCGGTCCGTGCTCGCCGAAGCATCGTCCGCCGCTCGGCGACCGTACCCCGCGCCGTCGCGCCCCACACCATCGCGAGCGCACCCCGCGCCGTCGCACCCCGCGCCGTCGCACCCCGCGCCATCGCGAGCGCACCCCGCGCCGTCGTACCCCGCATTGTGCTTAGCCCCGCCGCGACCTCACCCCGCGCCAATCGCGCCTCGGCGACCCGCGCGGTGGGCGCTCGCGCTCGTGTTGGCGGGCTGCGTGCCGAGCTTCGACGCCTTCACGCGCGTCGACGCAGACGGCGCGGTCGAGCACGACGCGGCGGTCGATGCCCCCCTGGCGGACGGGCCTCCCAGCGACGCGCCGGCGGACGCGACGCCACACGACGCCGGCCCCCTCGACTGCGCGCGCGGGCTGCTGGCGTGCGCGCGCCGCTGCGCCGACCTGATGGTCGCGCCCACCGTCGTCGACTTCGACGGCGACACGGGCGCCCTGAATCTCCGCGTCATCGACGGCGCTCGCGAGGTCGAGGATGGCCACCTCTTGCTCCACGCGCCCGAGACCTGGCTGCTCTCCTCCCAGTCGTGGTCCTTCGGCGCGGCCATGACCTGCGCCGAGGTCGAGCTCACCTTCGAGGAGACCGACGCGACGTCGGCCTTCCTCCTCGGGCTGCGCGGACCCGAGCACGGCGTCCTCGCGCGGCTCCGCCCCGCGATGACGCGCGCCCACCTCGTCAGCTTCGAACCCGGCGCGACGGTCCTCGACGAGGCGCCCTTCGCGCTCCCCGCGGGCCCCGAGCGCTACCTCGTCCAGGCCTACGTCACGGACGACTACGCGCACGCCGAGGCCGTCCGGCTCTCGACGAGCGAGCACGTCGTGCTCCACGACACCTACCGCGGCGCGATGAGCACGCTCGAACTCGAGCTCTCGTTCTACGCCGTCCGCGGCCGCGCGCGCGTCGACTGGCTCGAGGTCGGCCGCCCGACGAGCGGCGCGCGCGAGATCATGGAGCGCGGCCGATGACGCGCCACGGACAGGCCGCGCGCGCGTCGACTGGCTCGAGGTCGGCCGCCCTGACGCGCGGCGCGCGCGAGATCCTGGAGCGCGGCCGATGACGCGCGCACGCACGGGCCCCGCTCGCGGGCGCCGTCCCCGCGCGGGCCGCCCCTCCGGCGGCGGCGCTCGAATCGTCGCCGCGGCGGCGCTCTCGGTGCTCACGCTCCTTCCCCTCGCGGCGCGAGGGCAACGCCCTCAGCCCGCGGCCACCGACGAGTCCACCGCGCACTTCGAGCGGGGCGTCGAGCACCTCCGCGCCGAGCGATACCGAGAAGCCGTCGACGCCTTCCGCGCTTCGTACCGGATCGCCCCTCGCGTGACGACGATGTGCAACCTCGCCCTCAGCTACGATCGCTGGGGGCCCGAGCACCGCGAGAACGCGGCGCGCGCCTATCGCACGTGCGCGACCGAAGACGAGACGGGCCGCTTCGCGGACTTCGCGCGCGAGCGGGTCGCCGCGATCGAGCGCGAGCTCGTCCTTGAAGAACCAACCGACGAATCGACCGGCACAGCAACCGACGCATCCGCGAGCACGCTGGCTGACGCGACGGGGCCCACCGACGGGGTCGACGCCTCCGAGCGAGCCACGGACCCGCTGTCGCGCCTGCCCGCGCCCAGCGAGCCCCACGCCGCCCGCCCACGCCCCCTCGCGTGGGTGAGCCTCGCCTCGGCGGTGCTCGGCGCGGCCGCCTTCGCGACCGGCGTCGCGCTCGCGCTCGAGGCCCGCGCGACGCGCGATCGGCTCGGAGAAGAGGTCGGCGCCGGAGGGCTCGTCGTGCGAGGCACCGACGCCGACCGCCTGCTCGGGCGCGGCGAGTCCTTCGCGCGTGGGGCCCGCGCGGCCTACGCCATCTCGGGCATCGCCGCCGCCGCGGCCGGTGTGTTCCTCGCGCTCGATCTCGTCCTCGTCGAGCGCGGCGCCGACGCCCGCGTCCGCCTCTCGCCCGGGCTGGGCGGCGCGACGCTGCACCTCGACCTCCGCTTCTGAGCCCCACCAGCGTTCGCCCGGCCTCGCTGCGGATTCGCTGCAGGACGAGCTTCGAGAAGAGCGCCTCGCATCGCTGGTCGATCTGCGCATCCGAGAGCTTCGAGAGATCGTCGGCCAGACCCCCCTCCTCGGCGCCGGCTCGTCTCGGTTGCGCGGACGCAGCAAGTCCCTGCTTGACACCCACGATCCGTTGAGTAACTTCCGCGCTCCTCGTCATCGACGAGGGGTTGCCCAGATAGCTCAGTTGGTAGAGCAGGGGATTGAAAATCCCCGTGTCGGCGGTTCGACTCCGTCTCTGGGCACCACCGAACCCGCGGCCTCCGCGGGTTCTTTCGTTCCGTCCGCCTTCCGTTGCGTCCGGTCGGCCGTCAGCCTCCGCTTCGTCGCGTCGCTGGCCCCGACGCTGACGCGCGGCGCGACGAAGCCTTCGGCCCCCAGCGTCCGTACGACTTCGTCCGCGCGGACTGAGCGCGCACGGCGACTGGGGGCGCCTTCAGCGGATCCGGAGCGCGTGGCCCACGCCATGGAGCACGGCCGCGATGCGCACGGCGTCGTGGACCTGCTCCGCGGTCATGCCGCCCTTGCGGACGACCGACTCGTGGCTGCGCACACAGGCCTCGCAGCCGTTGATGGCGCTGACCGCGAGGCAGAGCAGCTCGAAGGCGACCTTGTCACCCGCGGGCCGCGCGATGCGGTTCATGCGCAGGCGCGCGGGGAGCTTGTAGTCGCCCTCGACCTCGGTGCCCTCCACGAAGTGCCGGAAGCGATAGTAGACGTTGTTCATGCCCATGAGCGCGGCCGCGGCCTTCGCGTCGTCGAGCGTCGCGTCGCTCACCTTGCCCGCCGCGTCGGCGACGACCGCCTGCGTGAGCTCGTCCTCGCCGACGGCGTAGGCGCACGCGAGCGCCACGCCCCAGCGGACGTCGTCGTCCAGCTTCGAGTCGGTGAGCACGGCCTGGAGGTTGAGCTTGAGGTCCTTGGCGGCCTCGGGGAGGCGCTCGCGGAGGGCGTCGATGTTCTGCATGAGGAGGATCCTTTCTCTGAGGTCTCGATGATGTCGGCGTCGAAGGACCCCGTCCTTCGAGCCGGCCGTGTAGGGGTCTGGTTCGTATTCGCCCGGGAGGCTCGCGGAGCGAGAGCCCGAGGGGAAGAAGTCGTCGTGCGATGCTCCAAAGAGGCCCGGAGGGTCGGCGCGTCGCCCCCTCGGCGTGGTTGGACGCTTCGGCGTGGTTGGACGCACCGCGGGGATCGCCGTGACCACCGAGGCCCGCGACGAGTCGCCCCAGAGCGCGAACGCTCAGACGTCGAGTGTGGCCTGGCCCTTCTCCCAGTTGCACGGGCAAAGCTCGTCGGTCTGGAGCCCGTCGAGCACGCGCAGGACCTCCGGGACGCTCCGGCCCACGCTCAGGTCGTTCACCGAGGCCCAGCGGATCACGCCCTCCGGGTCGACGATGAAGGTGGCGCGCAGGGCGACGCCGTCGGTCTTGTGCAGGATGCCGAGCGCGCTCGCGAGCTCCTTCTTCGTGTCTGCGAGCATCGGGAAGGGGAGCGCGCTCAGGTCGGGGTGGTCGTTGCGCCAGGCGAGGTGGACGTACTCGGTGTCCGTGCTCGCGCCGAGCACCACCGCGTCGCGGTCCGCGAAGTCGCCGTGGCGACGGCCGAACTCGGCGATCTCGGTCGGGCAGATGAAGGTGAAGTCCATCGGCCAGAAGAAGATCACCTGCCACTTGCCGCGGTGCGTCTGGTCCGTGATAGGCGCGAAGCTCTTGTCCGCGAGGACGGCCTGGAGGTCGAAGGGAGGAAGCGAGTCGCCGATGGTGAGCATGAGGTCTCCTGAGAGGTCGTTGGGGCGGGAGCGCCCAATCCTCCTCCCTCCCAATACAAGAGGTGGGCCACGAGAACAGTTCAGCAATATCGATGACTTGGATGGTTCCGCCATCACCGACATTTCGGTTCACCCAAATATCGTCGCTTCACCACTGACATTTCGGTGACGAGACCCCATGCTCGACTCATGTCCGCTCATGCGATCCCGCCCGCGCCCGACCTCGCGCCCGACCTCGCCACCCTCGCCACCCTCGCCGCTGGCCGCGGCGACCGCAGCCTCGACGACCTCCTCCGCCGCGGCCTCGACTGGCTCGCCCGCTTGGCCGACTACGACGTCGCCACGGTCTTCGAGCTCGACGGCGATGACCTGATCGTCCGCGCCGCGCGAGGCCCGCTCGCGCCGAAGGTCCGCTCGCACCGCCTCTCGCTCGCGCGATTCCCCACGCTGCGCGAAGCGCTCGAGACCCGCCGCGCGCGCGCCTTCACCGAAGACGACCACGCACACGGCGACGGCGACCCCTTCGACGGCGTGCTCGACCTGCCGCCCGGGCACTCGTGCATGGTGGTGCCGCTCTGCGCGGGCGAGCAGCGCTACGGGGTGCTGACCCTCGACCGGACACGCTGCGAGACCTACCGCCCGGAGGTCGTGAGCCTCGTCGAGGTCTACGCGCAGATCCTCGCGCTCGCGATCGAGAACGCGCGACAGCGCGCCGACCTCGAGCGCCTGCACGCGCAGGAGCAGGCCTTCTCGGCCACCCTGCAGACGGAGCTCGAAGGCGCCGGCATGCTGACGCGCAGCGAGAGCCCCGCGATGCGACGGCTCGTGGAGCGCGCGCGGCAGGTCGCGCGGACCGCGACGCCGGTGCTCGTGCTCGGCGAGACAGGCACTGGCAAGGAGCGCCTCGCGCGCGCGCTCCACCGCTGGAGCGACCGCGCCGAGCGCCCCTTCGTCACCCTGAACTGCGCCGCGATCCCCGAGGCCCTGCTCGAGAGCGAGCTCTTCGGCCACGTGAAGGGCGCGTTCACGGGCGCCACGCGCGACCGCCCAGGTCGCTTCGCGATCGCCGACGGCGGCACGCTCCTGCTCGACGAGATCGGCGAGCTCTCCCTCCCGCTGCAGGCGAAGCTCCTGCGCGTGCTCCAGGAGGGCACCCTGCAGCCGGTCGGCTCGGACGCCACGCGCAAGGTCGACGCGCGCGTGATCGCGGCGACGCACGTCGACCTCGACGCCGCCGTGCGCGACGGACGCTTCCGCGAGGATCTCTACTATCGCCTCGCGGTCTTCCCGCTCGAGCTCCCGCCGCTGCGCGCGCGCCTCGAGGACCTCCCCGCGCTCGCCGAGGTGATGCTGGCGGAGCAGAGCGCGCGCACCGGACGCCGCGCGCGGCTCACCGACGACGCGCTCGACGCGCTGCGCACCTACGCTTGGCCGGGCAACCTGCGAGAGCTCGCGAACGTGCTCGAGCGCGCGACCATCCTGAGCCGCGACGGCCGACTGCGTCCGGGCGACCTGGATCTGCCGCGCCGCGGGAGGACGTCGTCGGACGCGACGGAGCCCGCGCCCTCGATGGATCCCGCCCCTGCGTCCGAGCTCCAGACGATGGAGGCCGTCGAGCGCGCACACCTCGAGCGCGTCCTCCGCCACACGCAGGGCAAGATCTACGGCGCCGGAGGCGCCGCCGAGATCCTCGACCTCAAGCCGTCCACGCTGCAGAGTCGCATGAAGAAGCTCGGCGTCGCGCGCCGAGCGCGCTGATCGATCACGCGTCGAAATACGCCTGCTCGGCGGCGAGTGCCCCCCGCGACTCGGCTCGCTGCACACGCCGGAAGAACGCGAGTGCCGCATGGTACCGCCCCGCGATACGGTCCGCGCCGGAGGGCACATGACGACCTGGACGGACCTGCAGCGCGCGCTCACACCCGCGAAGACACCCATCGAGGACGGAATCGCGCACGCGCCCGAAGCCACGCGCGAGCTGCAGCGCACCTTGCTCGACCTCTTGTCGCGACCGACGCCTCCTGCGCCCGACGTCGCGCTCTACGGCGCGATGCTCGCGCTCTTCGGCCCCCGCCCGACCTACCGACACCCGAGCCGCGCGATCGAGGTCGCGCGCTTCGCCGCTTCGGTCGGTGGAGGCGGCTTCTTGGTCGACGTCGTGATGGCGTCGCGCGCTTGGTCGCAGTCGTCGGCCTCGAGCGTGGGCATCTACACGCAGGAGCTGTCGTGGATCGAGCCGGCGAGAGCCTCGGACGACGACGAGGGGTGGCTCGCGCTGCGCGAGGTGCTCCGCGAAGATCCGACCCTGCGTGACGAGGCGACGAAGCGTGCACACGCTCACCTCACCGAGCACGGCCGACACACCGCGGTGCATTGGGCCCTCGCCGCCGCGCTGCCGTTCGCGGACGACCTCCTGACCGACGACGACCTCCGCCACGCGCTCCGCGCCGACGACGATCCCGGCACGCTCTTCTCGGTGGCCGTGCTGCGCGAGCCGTCGCGACGCGTCGCGCCGCCCGCGGAAGGGTGGGGCGTCGACGGGCTCCCGAGCGTGGCCGAGCTCGCGTCCCTCGGAGGCCTACGCGCGCTCGCCGCGCTCCGCAGTCACGTGCGTGGCTTCGCCTACGATCCTGCCGCGCACGACTACGAGCCCTACGGATCCGACGGAACGCCGAACGCCACCCTCGAGCTCACCAGCGCGACCGATCACGTCGCGCGCCTCGGCGGCGTCGACGCTTTGCGCATCCTCGCGGAGGCCGCCCACCGCGAGAAGGAGGTCCTCCCGGTGCTGCTGCGCGCGATGGAGCGCGACCCCGACTCCGCGCGCGCCGCGATCGACGGGCTCCTCGCGGCCCGTCTGCCGAAGCTCGACCGCTACCGCGAGTCGGTGATCCGCCGCCCGCTTCTGGTGGCCCTGCGGTCGATGCTCATGACCGACGACGTGCCGGAAGCCGACACGTTGCCGGATGATCTCGCGAGCCCGCCCTGGAGCGCGGCGAAGAAGCCGGCGAAGACGGCGAAGACGAGCAAGAAGGGTGCGCCAACCGAGTTGCGCGAAGTGCCACACGAGGAGCGGCTCGACTGGGGCAAGCGCGATCCCGCGACGCTCTTCGCAGACGAGGTCGCCGAAGACGAAGCCGCGACCCTGAAGTGGATCGACGCCGAAGACGACAAGACCTTCTTCCTCTTCCAAGTGATGCGATTGAAGGAAGAGACTGCCCTTCGACTTCTCCGCGAGATCCCACAAACACGTTGGTACGGACAGATCGACGACGTCGACGCGATCCTCGCGCGCTTCGGGCTCGTCGCGATCGAGCTGCTCTTGCCTTACGTCAAGCGCCAGCCCGATCGTTTCCCCGCGCTCCTCCCCGTCGACTCCCCGCGCGTCGCGCCCCTCGCGGGGCACCTCTTCGCGACCTCGAAGAAGGTCGGCGATGACGCGGGCAAGTGGCTGACGAAGCACCCCCGCGCGGCCGCGATCGGTCTGGTCGCCGCACTAGCGACCGCGAAAGGGAAAGACGCGACGAGCTTCGCGCGCGCGCTGGAGCACGTGCGCGCGAAGGCCCCGAAGGTGGTCGAGGAAGTGCTCGCCGCGGCGGGCGCGGAGACGATCGCGGCGGAAGCGAGCGCGAGCACCAAGGCCGCGCCGAAGAAGGCCCCGAAGCTGCCGAGCTTCGTGAACGTCGAGATGCTCGCGCGTCCGCGCCTACGTGACGGCCGCGTGTTACCAACCCACGCGACGCGCACCCTCGTCGAGCTCCTCGCGCTCTCGGACCGAAGAGCGCCACATCCCGCGCTCACGCGGATCGCGGAGGCCTGCGATCTCGCGTCGCTCGATCGGTTCGCGTGGGGCCTCTTCGTGCTCTGGCTCGCCGCCGGTGGTCCGCCGAAGCACGGCTTCGGTCTCGACGTGCTCGGCCTCTTCGGCGCGCCCGCGACGCTGCGCGTCCTGGGAGAACGCGCGCGCGAATGGGCGCCGGGCGGGCTCCCGCAGCGCGCCCAAGCGGCCGTCGACGTGCTCGCGCTCGCGTCGGGGATCGCGGGGGTCGCCGCGATCCATCGCCTGACTCAAGCCCGCTCGCGTGCGCTCGCGAAGCACGCACAGAAGGTGCTGACCGCGCGCGCGAAGCAGCTCGGTCTGACCAAGGACGATCTCGTCGATCGCTTGGTGCCGGATCTCGGCCTCGACGCCGACGGCAGCGCGAGCTTCGACTACGGGAAGCGCTCGTTCGCGATGATCGTGGACGACGGTCTCGCGCCGGTGATCGTGGACGCGCAGGGTAAGCGCCTCGCGGATCTGCCCAAGCCGCGCGCGGACGAAGAGGAGCTCGGCCAGGAGGCGATCGCGCGCTGGAAGGCGCTCAAGAAGGACATCAAACGCGCGCTCCGCGAGCAGGCTCCGCGCCTCGAGCAAGCGCTCGCGCTCGGGCGCCGCTTCTCCGTCGAGCACTTCGAAGCGAGCTTCGCGCGGCACCCGCTCCTGCAGCACCTCGCTCAGCGCCTCGTGTGGTGCGCGTACGACGGCGACACCCGCGTGGCGACCTTCGGCGTCACCCCGGACGAGTACCTCGACCTCGACGACCGCCCGTACACGCCAAACCCCCGCTTCTCGATCGGCCTCCTCCATCCGATCGAGGCCACTGAGGACGAGGTTCGTCGCTGGGGCGATCGCCTCGCGGACTACCGCGTCGTGCAGCCCTTCCCGCAGCTCGCACGCTCGATCCATCGCCTCACCGACACCGAGCGCGCGTCACTGACGCTGATGCGCTTCGCAGGGCGCGTGGTCCCGACCGGCAAGATCCTCGGCCTCGATCGCCGCGGCTGGCGACGCGACGCCTCCGAGCAGGGCGGCCGCGTGTACGCTTGGCAGAAGGACCTCGGTGAGCTCGTCGTGGTCCTCCCGCTCGACCCCGGCGTCTACCTCGGCGCTCCGCTCGACGAGCCGCAACAAACGCTCGGCCCAGTGCGCCTGACGAACGAGAGCCTGACGAACGAAGACGCCCCGGAGGTCTGGGGCGATCTGAGCCCCGTCCAGGTGAGCGAGCTGCTCGCCGACCTGGAAGACCTCTCGAGCTGACGTAGTCACCGGTGCGTCGGCCTCGATCGCCGTCTCCGTCTCCCTCTCGGAGCCCACGCTCAGCGAACGACGCGTAGGATGTGGACGCGATCGGGCGCGTTCGACCGCGGCTCGGCGACGACGAGCCAGGCCTCGCGCTCCCCCCCGTGCTCGCCGAGGGACCATGCGTCTCCCTCGGTCCTCAGCACGACGCGCTCGCCGACTCGAGCTTCGCTGCCTCCGCGGTCTCGTCGAAACGTGAAGACGTCGAGGGGCGCCGCCGCGCGGCCACTCCGATCGCTGGAGGTCCTGTCCCGGCCCAGGCTCACCTGGCCTCCGTCCGCGATCACGACGAACGGTCCCTCGGCGGTTTCTTCGGCGATGAGGGCGCCATCCGTGGACCGGACGCGCTCGATGCGCGAGAAGTCGCTCAGTCCGTCCCCTGGCTCGGAGACCCGCAGGTGTTCGGGGACGAGCAACGTGTGCACGTCGATGCCCCGCCGATGCCAGATGGCTTGGCCGCTCGGGTCGAGCAGCCACGCCTCGTGCGCACCCTGTACGAACACGCCGACCGGGCTGGTGACGGCACCTGTCATCGTCGCAGGGAAGCGCTCGGCGGCGCCCTCGAACGAGCGCTCGAACCGGAGGCGTCCGGTCGAGCAGGTGAAGGCACGAAGCCGCGCAGAGGGCCGCTCGTAGCGAACGGTCCAGCACAGATCCTCCTCGGGATGAACCCCGACGTCGAACGCGCCGCAGGTCCCGCACGAGACCTGTCCAGAGCGCCAGCGCTCCGCGCCCTGTGCGTCGCGCGCGATGAGCGTTGGCTCCTCCATCGTGCCCGCGAGGTAGAACGACAGGCCGCGCGCGCCCCCCACGACGCGGAACGGGGATTCGCAGTGCGATGACGCACGGCCGCGGCTCCCGTCCAGGCGGTGGTACCGGTGGGTGCGCTGGCCGAAGAGCGGCGCGCCGAGCGGCGCCCCGTCCTCACAAGAGATCGGCTCGAACGCACAGTCCGTCCGCAGCGCACACGCCCCGTGGTTGCGCCAGACGAAACGCCAGCCGATCGGGGCGGGGCGATCGGCGACTCGCTCTCCGGAGGGCGTGTCGACGGTGACGAAGCGCTGCTGCGTCTGGACCAGCACGCGCGTGCCTTCGAGCGCATGAATGAGCGCCAGCTCCGCGTTCGGTACGTCCTCGTCCGTCGAGCGGGCGTGCTCGACCAGCGACACCCGCCACCGCTCGCCGCGGCGCTCGAGGTCGTACCCCACGAGCGCGTCACCGCCGGGGCTCACGTAGAGCAGCAGCTCGCCGCGGAGGGTCGCGTCGCGGGCCTCGAAGACGATGTGATCGTCTTCCGGCGCTGGAGCCTGCGCGCTCGAGCTCTCCGCACCCGACCGGTCCTGCTCGGTGACGACCCGCGGTTCGGACGCGGGCGGCGAGGGGCGCACGCACGCCGCCGCCGCGAGCCAGCACGCCAACGCGAGTCGGCCGTAGCCCGTGCCCCCAGCCCGAAGCTCGTTCCAGGTTGTCGTGGATGATCGGCGTGGAGGTCGTTTGCCGCGCAGGCGTTGGACAGGCCGAAGGCTATTCGAGCAGGTCGGCGAGCGAGATCCGCGCCCTTGGCCGCGGATACCCGGAACGAACTTCGGGTTGGGGGCACCAGCTCGCGATCTACGAAGCTCCATGCCGGCCACATCACGAGAGGAAGTCTGCCTACCATGACGAAACACAATCACAATCCCGCGGCCCCAACATAGGCGAGAGCGACGCTTCCCGCCGCGACGACGATGTTTGCAACCAGGAGAGCGATGATCAGACCTGCAACACGTCGCCCCGCTCTCATGGCAATGCCGACCCTGACTCCGCTTCCCAGCAAAACCACCGGCGTCAGCAGGAAGCCGCCAACGAGGCCAAGCCCGTGGAGCGTGGGATGGGAGAGGTGGCCAGCGAGCAGGGTGAACGCGCAGGCGGCGGCAACGACGACGCAAACGACTCCACCCAGGAGGACCCAAATGATTCCCACTGTCCAGGAGACACGAGCCCGTCTCACATCAGGATCAGACATCATGGCCTCGAGGGTCTTGGTCGTCTTCACCAGGATCGATTCGAAGCATCTGGCCCTTGTCGGTTGGAGCCTAAGACATTCGAACCGCCGAGAGCAACCTGGACCCCGCTCGCGAGCTGCGCGAAGGAGAGCGCGGTGAAAGGCCCGATCCGCCCCCCCGCGGCACGCCTCCACCCGGTCGCGGGGTCGAGACGCAGCAAGATGCGGCGTGGGAGGGTGACCTCACGCCACGAAGCGGCGGAGCGAACGGTCACCTCACTTCAC
>JAHBWH010000056.1 GCA_019637115.1 Myxococcales bacterium
GGAACCGCCGATCCGGGTGTCCACAATGCCGCGATCTCGGTGTCCACGATGGCGCGATGCGCGCAGACGCGCGCCTGCGCGCGCTGCCCCGGCCCGGCACCAGCCCGAGCCGGGCATCCCTCCGTCCGTCGCCGCCGGATCCGAGCCCGCCTACCCCCGACGGGGGTCCCCCAACCCCAACACGACTGCTCATAGATTCTGAGCAACCGCTGCCTCAAACTCGTTGACACCTTCCGCCCCTTACCCAGCACCGATTGCTTTCGGCATACACAGCGTCGTTTAGTTGACAAGAGGCGGACTTACCATTCCCATCAACATCGACTCAATCTGCATCGAGTCGACATTAAATCCGTATGAAATGGTGCACGACCCTCTGAACTCGGACGCTCTGCAGTCCATAATTTCTTCCATCAAATCCGTTGGATCCCCTGTGCCTAGGCAACGCATTTCCACAAAAAGCATCCTGGTACCGTCTCGAACGATTGGGCGGAACTGTCGACGGTATCCGCGCACAAAGTCCCATACGACCTCACATTGACCAGAAAAGCGGCACGCATCAAACACCGCACGCGCGGCACGCTCCGCTCCCTGCAACTCATCGGGCGTTGGCACCCACCCCGGCTCCCCAGTCCAGGTCTCTACAGAACTTGCCGAGAACACCACCCCGTGTGCGCGCCTTCTCAGAGCAACGCACTCTGCCGCCACCGGACCCAGCGCAATAATCAGACCATCGCCGGTCGTAACGAACTTACAGTTCAGTGGATCCTGCGTGCGCGAACGTTGCGAGGACCTGGCCCGAAGAGCCTCGACCCCCGCTGGATCCATTGCGAACTTCGGCCTGCAGGCCATCAAGAGTAACGTGCAGACGAAGAATCGCTGCGCAAGCGTCGGTGTCACGTGCAATCCTAGTACTCCCGTCGTACTGCGGGACCATACTGCATGCGAATTGGCAGGCCCTGCTCGCGACGAATGTCATTCTCCGTGGTGAACCTGACATGGAGAAGCCTCCCAGGAAGCTGAATTGCAGCATGGCCACGCGGTCCAACATACATCGCACCTTGGACGCCCTGCGGGGTCGGTCCGACCCTGATGCCGACGTTCTCAAACTCATCGAGCGGCGCCGTTTCCACGAGGTTATAGCCACACATGCCACCACAGAGAACGCTCATCGCGCGCTGCACCCTCTCCACGCGAACCAAATTGCTGACGGATATCCCTCTGAGATTTCGTCCCGCATGCGCAATTTCATGAAACATGGCTTCTTCTGGCGTGTAGTCTCTCTCCCCGTCCTCAGTAATGATACTGACGCCACTCATGGGCCCAGTATGGTGACGATTCCACAGTATTGTTGAGCCGGCTCCGTCGGGTCGGCGACCCAAGCGTGTTTCAGATTCCCCTCTGCGCAGCCGCGTAGCCTGGTCGGTGCGTGCCTGAACAAGCGTCTCTAGACCGCTCTCTATAATCACGATCTCCGCGTCTGCCTCGATCAGCTCACGAAGCAACATTGTTCCTTTAGGTCTCGTCATCGATTCACTCGAAGCCTCGGTCAGTATGCTGATATTGCCGCCGTCATCCATGGCGAGCTCATCGTCTGTCATCTGCTGCAGCGTCTTAAGTAGGTGCTGCTGAAATGACGCCCTCTCTTCCGATGATGTCGAACTGGCCACGGCTGCCTTAACGGAGAGGCCCTGGGGGTCCCGCGCCTGCAGCACATTCCCACTCACATAGTGATACGCATTTCCAAACTCACCCCCGCCCCCCGCATGCACATGCAGCGGATCCGCACTCGCCCACCGCCCAAGATGCGGCATCAGATACCGCTCCCCGAAGTACACGAGCCCCACCTCGCTATCATCTTCCTTCCCCGTAAACCCGACCGGCTCGAGCGCAAACCCATCCACATCGCGGTTCGACTGCACCACCTCGCGCACACCGTTCGGTAGAAACGTCACCACCTCGAGCAGTTCGCCGGACGCGAGGTCCACCACGGCGGACGTGCTCTGAATCAGGTTCGGCAGCGCCATAGTGATACGCAGGTCCGGATCAAAGGTCCCCGGCACGCCCGCGCTGCTCTTCCACACGACGCGCGCGCCGCTGACGAGGTACTGCGCTTCGACGACGCCCGCACCAGGCTCGTACGTATCGTTCATCCCATCACGGACGAGCCCGCAGCGCTCGAAATCCCCGGCCATCACGTAGAGCGCCACACGCTCGGCGCCACCCACGGCGTTTCCGCCGTCGACGGTGAAGTCGTCGAGGGTCTCCTTGACCGTCCGCACGTTCGCGCCGTCGTAGCGGTAGCGTTGCCGGACCTCGAGGGTCCACGCGCCGGTGGCGCCCGTTCGGTCGTAGCGTCGTGCTTCCGCGAGCCGGTTGAGCTCGTCCCAGCGGTACTGGTAGTGCTGCTCGTCTTCGCAGACGCACACCGCGCGAAGGTGCGTCGCGCGGTCGTCGATGTCGTCCTCGGTGGCGTCGTCGTAGCAAGCCGTCGCGCTGCTCAGGTCGTGGCAGCGGGCGCGCACCGTCATCCGCTCGACGTTGCCGCTCGCCCCGTAGTGCACCCGCAGCCACCCGCCGCGGTCGACGTTCACATCCGGCGACCCGGCGGGCGAGGTCGGGAGGTTCGTGGACAGGTAGAGGGCCGTCGGGCGCGCGGCGGCGCCGCCCTCGGTCATGCCGAAGCCATTCACCACCTGGCCTTCCGCTCCGAGCATCCGCTCGTAGAAGGCTCCGCTGTCGTCCGTCTGCTCCACTTGGTTCGCCAACCAATCGTAGCGGTAGGTCAGGCTGACGACACGTTCGGACGGCGCATCCCCCACCCGCGGCGCCGGACGCCGCGTCATCGGGTCCGCAGGCCGCTGGTGTGCCTGCTCGTCGCGCCAGTCCTGGTACGCCTGCCCCGTCGCCGCGTAGGTCCCGTCGTCTTGTCGGTAGTCGTGCTCGATGCCCACCACCCGGTAGAGCGCGTCGTGCGCCACCCGCTGGCGCCGGGGCTTGACGTGCGCGGGCCACTGCTCGCCGTCGCTCTCGTCGTCCACCACGAGGAGGTTGTCGGCCGCGTCCCACTCGTAGCGCCAGTCGTGCACTGTCGTCACCGCGCCGAGGTCGCCGAGCATCGTCCCCGACGTCGCCGCCCGTGTCCACGTCGTGGTCAGCGGACGGTGCCGCACGTCGTACGTCTCCGCGCGCGCCAGCGACAGCCCGCTCCGACCGAAGTAGCTCAGGTAGTTCCGGCGCTGCGCGTCGTAATGCGCCTCACGCAGGATGGGCTCGTCCACGCTGCTGCCCACCTCGAGCCCCGTCGACCGCGGCAAGCCCCGCAGGTCGTACGTGATGCGCCCCACCACCGGGCCCACGCCGCTCGCCTCGGGGTCTGTCGGATATGTGCGGCTGACCACCCGGTCAAGGCGGTCGTACGTCACGCTCGTCTCGTACGTCGTGCCCTCATCGAAGACCCGGGTGCCCCCAGTCGGGGCGTCGTCGTCGTCCAGCGCCGGCTCGTCGCCGGTGCGCGTCGCTGCGACGACCGGCGCCGCCGGCAGCACCGTCATCTGCCGCGCCGACCACGTCAGCCGACCTCGCGCGTCGTAGTCGACCGCCGAGCGCTGGCCCCGGTCGCTCGTGCCTGTCAGCCGCCCCAGCAAATGCGCCCCGCTCGGCAAACTCGCCGAGCTCGACGACACCCACCCCGGCTCGGCGTCGAAGACATACGCCACGTCCACCGCCTGCGTCGTCGGCGACGTCAGCGGCTCGAGCGCCATCGCATACCCCGGCAGCGTCTCGTCCGCGCTCTCGCCCGGCGCCTGCGCCTCGGCGCAGCCCACGTAGTCCTCCGCCAAGAGCCGACCCGCCCAGTCGTAGTAGAAGTTTTGGCCGCACCCGCGCGGGTCGCGGACCGCCACGAGGTCCCCCGTCCGGCTGAAGAGGTAGCGCCACTGCCGCACGCTCGCCGCGCCCGACCGGCCGTCCGCGTCCGGGTCTGTGCTCGACAGGCGTCGGCCGAGTGAGTCGTAGTCGAACGTCCGCATCAGCGACCGCCCACTCACGGGCGTCACGTCGCTCGCTGCTCCCGTCGCCGTCTCCGCCCGCGTCACGCTCACCGCCACCCCGTCCGCACGATAGCTCGTGAAGAGGCGGTGGTGCTCGTCCGCGTAGCCCATCCCCAGCGGCGTCCGCTGGTGCAGCGCCTGGTCGTACACCCGCTCGTGCCCGTCCATCCGCGTCCGCGTCGCCGTCCCAGCGAAGGTCCCGGGGTCCGACGGCGTCGTGCTGCCGCCATGCGCTCCGAGGTCGAGCGCGTCGTACGCCACCGTCTCGAGCGCGCGGTACGCCATCCGCGTGCGGCTTCCGTCCCGCTCGAACGCCTCCACCGGCCGGCCGAACGCGTCGTGGTGTGTCAGGACGGAGGCCGCTCCGCCGAGCGACACGGCCGCGTCCGCGCCGGGCGTCGCGCTGCTCAGCCACCGCGCGTCGAACGCGCGCGCCGGCGTGCCGCGCGCGCTGAACGTCGACACGCCCGATTGCTCCCAGCGGGTCCCGCTCGTCTCCCCCTCCGCGAGCGCCAGCGTCGCCCGCGCGCGTCCGAGCCCGTCGACGTACGAGCGCGTGACCATCGCGTCGCTGCAGTCGAACGGCTGCCGCGCCTCGACGTAGCTCACAGGACCATCCTCGACCCTGAGCACGTAGTCGAAGACCTGCGTCGGCGCTTCGCCGCACGCGTTCCCGGCGTCCGGCGAGGTGACCGCGACGATGCGTCCGAGCCCGTCGTACGCCATCGACGTCGTCTCCCCGTTCGGGTCCTCCGCCGATCTCAGCACGCCGAAGCCTCGGTCCCAGCTCGCCGTCGTGCGCAAGAGACAGAAGCCCTCTCCCGTCGCGTTGCAGTAGGACGCGCTGCCAGGGTGCACCGCGATGTCCTCCTCCACCGGGAGCTGCGCGTACGCGCCGTCGTAGGTCACCCGCGCGAAGCGCAGGCAATCCCCCGCGCTCGTCGCCACGTCCGCTCCGACGCACGACGCCGTCGCGTTGCCGAAGGCGTCGTACCGAGTCGAGGTCTCCAAGACCTGCGCCGGCTGCGAGCTCGGGTCGGACCCTCCGTAGGCGTCCAAGATGTCGAACGCCGCCGCCCCGGCGCCGTCCCCTCCGAACGCATACGCCGTCGCGCCGTTCAGCCGATGCGCGTACTGCCGCGCCCGCAGCAGGTCCCCCGTGTCCTCGTCGTAGTCGTGAACCGTCCAGCCCAGCCGCGCGCCGCTCGCGCCATGGCCGGTCGCCCACTGCGACGCCGTGCGCCACACCCACCCGCGCGGCACGACCAGCGTCGCCTCTTGGTGCTGCTCGATCGCTTCGCCGCCCGCGGGGATGACGCCGCCGGTATCCGCGAGGCGGCCGTGGGCGGTCTGCTCGAGCACGTGTCCGAGGTTGTCGACCATGTCGATGGTCGTCCGAAGGTGCGCGTACCCCGCCGCGCGGAACGGGAGCGCGCGCTCGGCGAGCGTCGTTGACGAGGTTGGGATCGCCCCACCCGCCACGTCCTGTCGCACCACGGACGGCAGCGTGAGCGCGCCGCTCCCTGGCGCGCTTCCGGGGGAGTCGCCATCCGTGTCGTATCGTAGCTCGTCGCTCTGGCTCACGTAGGCGTACCAGATCACCCGACCGTCCAAGCCCGTCAGCAAGCGTCGCAAGGCGATGGTCGCGTGCGAGCTGCTGGCAAACACCTGCGCGTCGTCGAAGGTCTCGCTCAGCCATTGTCGGCCCTTGAGCGCCTCGTAGGGGTTGTCGGCCAGCCGATCGGTCGCGATCTCTTGGGGACGTCGCCCCTGATGAAAGTGGGTGCGGGTCCACTGCGTCGGGTGGGCCTCATCGCCGTGTGCCACGGCGTCCGCCGCACCGAACCCGCGGAACTCCTGCTCGATGCCCTCGTAGTAGCCGTCGTGGTAGGCGAAGGTCGTGCGGGTGACGTTCGCCTCACGCCCGAGCGCGTTGAAGTTATCGGTCGTCGTCACGCTGCGAACCACCGTCGAGTTCACCGGGCTGCCGCCGCTCCGATACACCGACTCTCCGCTCATCGCCCGCAAGAGCGCGTCTGGATCGCCGTCGACGCGGCTCCAACGAAACCCTTCGCAGCTCGCGCAGTCCCTCGCCTCGCGAAGATCCGCGAGGTAGTCCTCGGCGCTCGAGCCATAGGTCAGGCGCGTCGTGGCGCCGAGGCCGTTGTCCACCTGGACCAAGAGGCGCGGTCGCTGCCCACCCATCAGATCGAGATACTCCCAACGCGAGGCGTTGCCGTAGAGCAGGTCTATGGTGCCCGAGCCGTCGATGTCCGTGAAGCGGACCCTCGGCGCGAAGTCGGGCGCGGCGGGCGCCCGGACCGTCACCCGCTCCGTGAACGACCGTCCGCCTCGGTTGAACCAGACGTCGACGTGCTGGTATCGCACCTGCACCACGTCCGCGGCGCCGTCGCCGTTCACGTCCGTGAGGTGGACATTCGCCAGGTCGGGGTTGAGCTCCGCTGGCGGCGACGTCACGGCGATGCCGCGGCCGGCGCCCGCACCCCGCCGGCAGTCGCTCGGCCCTTCGCCGAAGACCGGCGCGCCGCTGCGGGTCGTGCCTCGGCCCGGCCACCACACGAGGCGCCCTCGGCGCACTTTCACGAGATCTTGGAGTCCGTCTCCGTTCATGTCCGCCAGGCGGACCTCGGGATCCGCGAAGTCGACCGGCAAGCCGTCGTGCAAGAGGCACGTCTCGTGGGGCTCCGGCGAGAGCTGCCACCGCGCTCCGTCGTGGCGGGCTTGCCCGAATCGCCCTTCGCCTCCCTCCACGTAGCCGAGGTTCAGCCACGTCTGCATCACCGTGCCCGTCGTCCGCACGATGTCGATCAGGTGATCGCCGTTGACGTCGAGGACCTGGTAGTGGGTGCCGTCACGAACGAAATCGATGCGCGGGTCCGTCCCTGGCGGGAGCGACACGCGGGCGTACGTGAAGCGCCAGCCCTGACGCGCGGGCGAGACGCTGTCACCGATCTCCGCATCGGAGAGGCGGGTCGGTGTGAAGTAGCCGTAGCGGTCGAGCCGGGGCATGTGGAGCAAGTCGCTCCGCCCGTCGCCGTCGATGTCCATCGGCTGGACGTTGGGGTGGCCGAGGTTGAGCACCCCCGACAGCGACGGCGGCATGCCGACCGGGATCGCGCTGCTGAACCCGCCTGCGGTCGCCGGCCAAGCGTTGGACCCCGAGAAGCCGTTGAAGAACACCCCCACTGCCGGCTGCCCGTCTGCGGTTCGGTAGCGTGCGGGGTCGGTCACGACGAGGTCAGGCAACCCGTCGCTGTTGACGTCGAAGAGGTCCGCTCGCGCCGCGTCGAGCGAGACGTTCGGGGACCCGCTGACTGTGCGGACCGTCGCGTCGACGCCGCCGAAGCCCGCCACCGGACCGGTGGGCGAGGTGCTGTACGTGAAGGTCATCGGGGGGAGCGCCCTCCCGACGATCGCGGGGCTGGCGTGGACGCTAGCCTCGCTAAGCGTGGTGGCCTCGCGCCTCGCGAACACGCCATCTCCGACCGGCTGGTCCGGGCGCCCTTCGACACGCACCGACGCGAGGAGCGAATGGTACGAGGAGTCCGCGGGGGCGTAGTCGACGTGGTACCGGCGTACGAGCGACCGCGCGCCTGTCACGTCCCCTGCCGCGGTGATCGTGACGCGCCGCAAGCGCCAAGCCGTCGTGATCCCCCAGCCCGCGACATAGCGGGTCACCACGTCGGGGCGCCCTTCGTACTGCAGATGGACCCGGACGCCGTAGCTCGACAGGTGCTCGCCGCAGGCGCGCGTCGCGTCGACGCTGGTCCCACCGCAGCTGGCAGGGGAGAGGTAGTAGATGTCCTCGAGGTACGCCTCCCCCTCGTGCGCCGCGTAGCGGTAGTACACGGTCGAGCCATGCGCGTCGCTCATCCGCGTCAGGTGCCACGCGTAGACGCGCGCGCCGTCGCGCTGCAACGCGGCTTCGGGATTCAGGTCGAGGGGGCCTTCGGAGCCGGGCAGGTGTCCGAAGTCGAAGCGCGTGCCGTCCTTCCCTTGAACCACCCAACGCCGCAGATCGGGCGCGCGATAGAACCGCATGAAGCCGCCTTCGACCCTCGCGCGATACTCCTGCCAATCCGGCCCAACGTCCGTCGGGCGGAGCCCAGTGTCCGCGTAGAGTCCGCTCGCGTCGACCAGCGCCATCGCGGCGCTGTCGACTGGGACGAGCTCTTGGCCACCGTTGAAGAAGAAGCGGTCCTCCTCGGGTGTCCAGGCCGCCGCGTCGGCGTAACGAGGCGTCCCGCGGTCGGACTGCCTCATGATCATCGGGACCGCCAGGTTCCATCCGAACCCGACCGGCCCGCTCCCGCCCGTACTCGCGTAGCTGAGCGTGAGGCTCGGTTGCACGCCCGCACGCCCCGAGGGCAGGGCGATCGGGACGCTGAACGTCGCCGCGCCGCTCGAGAGAATGGGCGCGAACGATTCGCCCATCCCTTCGATGGACCCCTCGCCGCTCGGCAGGCTGATGCGCGAGGGGGTGACGGCGCTCTTGGCCTCGCCCGTCGGGAGCGCCGTGGGCGTCGCGCCCTCGGGGAGCTCGTCTGCGGGCAGATCTCGTAGCGGCCCTTGGTCATCGGATGGGAGCGAGCCGTGCAGGCGCTCCCAGAGGGCTCGTTCGGCGTCGGTTCGAAGCTCCGAGGGGTCGATGATCGTCATGTCCCGAAGGGTCGGACGTTCCGGTTCGTCGTCCTGGGCCGCGACGCTGGATGCGACGATGCACACCAGCGCGCCGAGCGCGCTGGATAGGCAGGTCGAGCGTGCGAGCACGCGTCTACGGGCGCGGAGATGTCCATCGGTACGCATCGCCACCTCCTTCAACGCGCCGGCAACAGGAAGAGGCGCAGCGGCGCGCCGCTCTCCCCTTGGCTCCCCCAGACGAAGAACGTCCCACGCCTGTGCGTGACCACCTCGACGCCGTCGAACCCAGTGACCAAATGCCCCATCAACGCCATGGCCGCGTCAGCAGGGACCGGCACGGTGGACGTGAAGCGACTGACCCGCGGCCCCGTGCAGCATCCCCACGTCGCGAGCACGGCTGGGATGTCGCCAGGCCCGTCGCCTTCACGCCAGGTCACCCGCGGATACCGTGTCGGGTGGTTGTCGAGCGAGGCTTCAACCAAGACCTGGCTTGCGACTGGTCGACCAGGGGCCACTGGTACCGTCAGCGCGACGACGCCGACCGCCGTGTCCCGGTAGACCGCGACGTAGGCGGGCTCGACGCCAGCTTCCGGGTCGAACCGATGTCGCGCCGCCGTGACGTCCACGTCTCCTGAGGCCATGGCGAGAGGCACGGGCTCGGGGTCCAGCGACGTGGCGCCCTCGAATCGCCGCAGCATCACCGTCGTCGGATCGATCCCGCGCGGCCACACGACGGCCCAACGCACCGAGGCTGCGGCCGTCGCCGCGATAGGCGGATCGGTGGCGATCCACTCGGTGGCGACCATCGCGAATCGATCCAGCGCCGACGCTCCCTGCGTCGAGATCGGGACGGGGGCGGCATCCAGGGCAGACCCATCGGCGCGGTACCGACGCGCCCAGAGGTCGCCCCTCGTGCCTGCGTCCTCGTAGACCACGACGAAGCCCCCTCCGAACGACGCCACTCGGGGTTCCCCAAAGTTCCCGGCCGGGGTCACGTCAACGGGCGCGCGCAGCGTGCCGTCAGGGCGGACGAGCCGGAACGCGACGCGGTCCAAGGACCCAGGGATCTGGCGTGTGTACGCGACGACCCACCCCTCCCCGAGCCCTGCCACCGCGGGATAGAGCAGCGCGTCGGTCCCGATGACCAGACGGTCGCCCCGTGGAACACCCGCGGCGTCGAAGCGACGAGCGTAGACCTCGCCGAAGGTCCCGTGCCGAATCACGAACGCCGCGAGTACGGCGCCCGTCGCGTCCACGCCCACGGATCGAATGGGTCGCCCCATGTCGACGCGCGTCACGCTCCCTGGCGCGGCGTCCAGCTCGACGAGCGTCGGCTCGCACGTGCTCGAGCACGCATCTCCATCGTCCAGGTTCCCGTCGTCACACGCTTCCCGCGGCGGCGCATCCGGGTCCTCCGGGGTTGGGCCTGGCTCCACATAGCCGTCTCCGCAACCGCGACCCACGCACGCCCCTCCGACGCAGACGTGGGTGGACCCAGCGCCCTCGTCGGCGCAGACCCGACCGTCGGGCGCCGGAGTCCGCACGCATGCGCCCGCGACGCAGATCGCATCGCCACAGCTGGTCGCCTCGCAGGCGCCGCAGTCCGTTGGCGCGTCGAGCGGCGGTTCGGCGTCGTCGAGCAGCTCTGCGTCGGGCGGCGTCGCAGCGTCCGGGAGTGGTGCAGCGTCCATCGCGTCGACCGCAGCATCGACCAACGGTGCAGCATCAACCGCGGCGTCTTCGCCGTCGAGCCCGCGCGACGCGCCGCACGCCAAGAGGGACGTACCACTGGACAGCAGCGCGACGCCCAGCGTGAGCGTCGCCACCCTACGCGCCGTCGAGGGCGCCAGCCGAACCCGCCCGGCCATGGCTCAGAGCAGCGTCCAGTAGCGGTAGTTCAGGACGATCTGCACGTCCTCGAGCCGGTCGAAGCGGACCCCCGGCTCTTGCCAGACGCGGATCCGGTACCGCCCGGTGAGCGGCCGCCCGCGTAGCTCCCGCCGGAGGAAGGGCTCGATGAGCCCGCGATCGGCGCCGGAGAGCGGGTTGGTCAGGTAGCGCTCGGCCGCGAGGCCGCGTGCCTGCTCGATCCGGCCATCGAAGAGCGGCGCCTCGTAGCCGTCGTCACCAGTGTGGTTTCGGACGTGGAAGGGGCCGAGGTGGTGCAGCGAGAACGGGATCGTCCCGTTGGCGTAGCAGGTCGAGCCCAGCGGCGCGTCGCTGCAGTCGCGCAGCCCCGTGCCGACGAAGTTCAGCCCCAGCGACTCTACGCGGTAGTTGAAGTTGCCACGCGCGAACCCGCCGGTGTGAATCATCCGCTGCTGATCGATGTCGGCCTGGGTGATCGTGAACGACGTCTCCCAGTAGCAGCGATTCACCCGCACCGCTGCCGGGCACGAGGTCTCAGCGACCGGGCAGACGTTGATGCAGTCACCTCTCCAGTTGTCACGGGAACGGAACACATGACCCTCCGTGTCCTCGCAGAGGCTATAGCGCTGGTTTGGATCCTGATAGATCCGCGGCGGATGGGACGCGACGTCCATCGCATCGGGCTCCTCGAGCTCTAGGCGTTCAAGCAGGAAGCCGCCGAGTTCAACGGCCTGCGCGGGCACGTCCGAGCTCGTGTTCAGGCGAGGGACGATGCGAAGACGAACGCGGAAGGGCTCGTCGACCGCTGGAGTAGCGAAGAACGCCCAGTACCGCGCCCAGCCGTCGGACAGCGCGTGACTAGCGACTGTGCCCTGGAGCGGCACGCCGTCGTCATCAACAACCTCGACCGCATCCTCCGGCGCCGGGCCCCAGCAGCTTGCGGGCGCCATCATCTCTTCGCAGCCTCCGGCGACCCGCCCGTACCACGAGACCTGGTAGACCGACGCTCCTCCCAACTCGACCGCCTGAGCGAGGCGAGTGCTCGCGCGCGCCGAGCACTCTCCCTCGTCGACGCCGCTGGGATCGGACGTCGACGCAGGGACCCGGTCATCCGGCGGGCCGAAGCCAATCCGCCAGACCAGCGGGTTGCTCGGCCTCGGCCACGCGTCAGCAAGCGGGTTCTCCGCCAGCGGCAAGATGCCCACGCAGTTGACGACGGAGTCCTCCTCCGTCACCAGCGGGTCCTCGACCGCAGGACAGTTCTCAAGCACCCACGGTGGCGACTCCTCCTCGTCTGCGACAGCAAGTTGCATCGCGGTCCCATCGGCGAGCAGATTTCGCGGCGTCCTGGGGTAGCAGTCGTCCTCACTACGGACGTTGAGGATCTCGTCGCGCAGCGAGACCACCGAGGTATCGGTCCCGTCGCTGAACGGCCGCTCGACCCGGTAGCTCTCGACGAAGGCCTCTAGCTTGCGGACATAATCGCCAATGAAAGCGTCGCTGAAGTTCTCATACTCCGGCAGCGCGGTGTCGCGGATCCTGCGGTAGTCGATGCCGGTCGAGGAGCAGACCGCCCGCGCCCAGCTCCGTGGGTGCTCCACCAGCAGTGGGTGATCGCCAGCGCTCTCATAGTCCTCAAGCCGGAAGCCGAGTCGCTGCTCGATCGCCAGCCGCGCCAGCGACGCCATCCGCACGGCGTAGGTGCGCGCCCGTTCGTAGCGGGCCTCCAGCGTGTTCATCCGCCGACGCATCACCGTCGAGACCCGGTTGACCCGGCCTTGCGCGTCCGAATCCGCGAACACCGCGTCGGAGACGGCCCGTTGGGCCCGACGCCGGATGCCGTCGAGCTCGGCGAGCCCGCCGTTAATGGTCTCTTGGGTGCGAATGAGGCGATCGATCGCCAATTCTATCCGCTCTTGCGCCGCGTTGAATTGTTCCATAAATGCGGAGAATGAGGAATCTCGCCTCGTGTCGCCAATCTCGTCAGTCAGCGCGTTGACTCTCACCGCAATAGCAATTTGCACAACGGAGTTGGCACACGTGATAGCTGCAGATATCGCGCCTCGTACGCCACTCGCACTCACAGCGCTCGACGAGCACGAGGCGATCTGAGAAGATATCGTCGACATGAGATTCAGATTGTTGATTCGCTCCTCTAGCCCAAGAATCTTGATTTGGTTCTCCATCTGCCTAATTGACTGTGCAAATTGTCGCAGCTCAAAGGCGACCGATCTGCGAATAGCTGGAAGCTCCTGCATTGCATCGCGAACGCGCGTCACAGTCACACCAAGCCGTCCACCAACAGACGGATACGAGCCGACTCCTCCTGGATTCTTCAATGCATTGACAACGACATCTGGAACGTCCGCGAACACCATTCTTTCGCCAGTGTGCTCGAGGACATTGGCTGCACACCCCATGTACGTGCTCAGCCGCGAGAGGTCGTCGACGCTGTTGATCTCTGGAGGTGCGCCACAGCTCGCGGCGACACCCGCGCCCGCGTCCACACCGGCTTCGCATAACAACTCCATGCCGTCTCTCATTGCGCCAGTGCTCAGCCCTCCGATGTCTATTTGCATTCTAAGGTTCACATCTTTGTCACTATTGCTGTTGTGGAGACGAGCGTAGTACTCCCCAATCAGCCTCCTATCCCACTGGCCGCTGGTTCTATCATGAAACCACTTAATGAACGGCTCATCCTCCATGTTGATTGACTGAGCTATCAGAGGAATATAAACGCTTCTAATCCTACCTTCGTTAGGAAAACGCTCGCCGCCGTATCCCGGTGCACGATAGTCTCTCTCGGGGAGCAGCGGTCGGCCGTGAAACCCGGACATAAACACATTTGCTGCGCTCCTCGACACCTCAGATGAATCCACGTTGTACCCAAAGAACATCGAAGAGTTGGGGACGAAGTTTCTCGCTGAGCTATTAGACAGCCATATGCGAGGCGATAGCGACTCGCGCCGCCATGTCGTCCCTGCGACATGCTTCGCATCGTCTGGCTTGCACATTCCGTAGGACACGGGCGAGCCGTCGTCCGTAACGAAGTCCCGCGACGGGCAGTCCGTTATCCACATCGATGCGAACGCATGTGGCATCACGATGTTTCTGAGATTCGCACCTGTGACGATCCGTGATGCAACGACGGCCCGCCCGAGACGCGCCGCGAACGAAGCGCGAAGCGACTCATTGGAACAGTCGAACGATGGTTGGCAGAACAGTCCTCGTGCACCGGATGAGCCGTTGTCTTCCGAACAAGGTGCGCCAGGTGGCGTGGATGGCTCCCCCATCGGGCCGTTGCACGGCCACGTCCCTAGGTTCGTTCGCGACAGGAATCCCGTGTCGACCAGCCATCCCGTCCCCCCCCGGGTCAGCCGAGCGTGGGTCCCTGGCCTCGCCTCGAACCCAATGTTCTCCGCTCGCAGTCGTGCGTACTCCGGAGCAAAGACGTCCGACCAGCGGCTGTCATTGACGCGAGCGCGCGCGCTCCCAGAGTTCTCCCCCGTGTTTGGGCTTCGAATGATTCTGAGCGACCGGCACAGCTCGCGAGGGTTGAACAAGTTCCCACCGCCGCCTCCTGCGCCTGGGTCCGACTGGAAGAGCTCGAGCGGCTCGGCGGGAATCACCTCGTACCCTGCGTCCAGACCAGACACGCCGCCACAACCACCAACGGTCGTTTGCCCCGGTACGGCGTTGTAGTCGTCGAGGAAGAACGGGCACCTCCAGTCCTCCGAAGGCGCGGCCTCAGGGTTGCAGAGGTCGTTCGGGTTCGTCTCGCTCCGCCAGACGCAGACCTGCCGCGTGCCGAGCGACACGAGCTGGGTTCCGTCCGGATCAAGGCAAGCGCGCAGGCGACCGGTGTTCTCGTCGTCGGCCTCCGATGAGGTCGAGAGCAGGTCTCGGACGGGGTCGACGGTGCAGACGCCGAAGTTGCAGACGAAGGGATGGGTGCATGGACAGGGACCGCCGTAGTCGGCGCCGCGCTCGACCGAGAGCCAGTCGAGATCGACTGCGGTACCACACTCGTCCTCGAGCGCGTCCATCGCCGCCTCGGCGCGCATGTCGGCCGAGAGGCCGACCTCGAGCACCTGGCGCCCGAGCTCGTCGGCCTCGTCGGCAGCACGGCGGGCCAGGTGGAGGTACGTCCGCCAGCTCGACTCGACCGGATCGAAGTCCTCGGATAGCTCGTTCTCCAGTGGTACCCGCTGGGTGTTGGCATCGATGCCGGCGCAGTCGTTCACCGGACCCGGCCGCGTCGGGTCTCGCCGCGCGACCCGGTCGCCGCGAGCCGAGATCCAGGGCCCGGACGAGACGGGGGTCGCCAACTCTGGGATGGGGCCGCCGTCGGGGAGGAGGGTGACGCTCCCGACTGCTGTGGTGTTCCCGGCCACGAAGCCTCGACTCGGGTCGTTGGCGGTCACCACGTGGACCGTGGTCGGCGGGTCGCTTGAGCTCGGCGGGTTCTGGACCACGACCTCGGACGCGGACGCGAACCCGTACTCCGGTGAGACGGTCGGTGCGGTCGGGGTTTCGCCGACCACGTAGTTCGAGAGGTCGCAAGTCTGACCCTCAACCACCCCGGTCAACGCGCAGCGGATACCGGAGCCACCCGCGACGAGCAGCAGGTCTGCCGGCGCGACGCCGAGCACCCGGATTGTCACGGAGTTCATGTTGCCCTGGTCGACCTCGATTCGTGCTGGGCGGTCGTCGGCCTCTCGCAGCAGGCCCGCAAAGGACTCGCGGATCTCGGACGGAAGGTCGTCCTGCCATCCCTGCATGAGCTGGATCGCGCCCGAAATCGCGAAGTCCATCGCGGCCGCAACACTTCGGTAGGCGTAGCTCGTCGGGAGCTGACTATTGCTGAAGCTCGTCTCGTAGTAGCGGTCCTCGTCGACCTCGGGCGAGAAGAGCGCCCGGGCCGGCCAAGGGTCGCCGGGGATCTCGGTCGCGGGTGTTGCGGTCGCGGCATAGCGAGCGAAGGTGTCGTCGATTCCCGGCGCCACTGGGATGGTCACGTTCGGGTCACGCTCGAAGAGCACGAGCTCCTGCCGGAGGAGCCGCCGCGCCGACTCGAACTCGGCCCGCGAGAGGCCGAGGAAATCGTAGACGTCGCCCACCACGCTTGGGAGCTCGATGCCGTAGTGGGCACCGAGCCGCACAGCAAGCGATCCTTCGGCGGGGACCGAGAGGCCAGCGACCAGATCGTCGGTCGAGAGATCGTCGTCGAGCACATCGGCGGGCGCGATCGCGGCGAACCTGAAGAACTCCACCGCCTTGCGGACGTTGGGCGTGGTAGGTCCTTCGAGTCCTACCACTGGCGCGAAGCCCTCGGAGCGAAGGGCTCGATCTGGAAGCCCCTCGAGCGTCGAGTACTGGATCGGAGGCACCCCGTACAAGAGCTCGATCGCGTGACCCCGCGAGAGTACAGGCGCGTGGTAGGCGCGGCGCGCGCCTCGGGCAGTCGAGCCTTCACGGGCGGCGTCGGCGTCGGACACCGCCAAGTTGGCGTCGAGTGCACGGTCGGTCGCCTCGCGTAGTAGCCGATATGACTCCTGCAGCGCCGCCCCGATTACCTCGCCGTCGCTCAGCTCGCTGCCAGAGGCGAACGGCTCGTCGAGGTCGTCGAACAGGCAGGTCGCGTCCGCCTCGCGACTGGTGGCGGCGCGCAAGGTGTCGACCGACAGGGCGATGGTTCGTTGCGCCATCTCGATCGCAAGCTCGCTCAACGCCGCCTTCGCCGGCTGGCTCTGCGGCGGCACATAGGCCCACTCGACCCTGAGATCGGTGCCGAGGTTCTGCACCGTCTCCAAGAACAGGTGCGTCATGCAGAGCTGGAGCTGCGCGATGCAGGCCGCCTGGTGGCAGTCGCTGGGCTGGTGGTTCTGCCACACGTCGGCCCCCTCGCCGACGTTCTCGGGGAAGCCGCACGCGACGTCGAGTGGCACCTCACCCTCGTTCAAGCGACGCGCGCATTCGAACTGCGTCATCCACAAAAAGTCGTGCGGCGCCTTCGTGAACGATTGCGACTTGTCGCCGCTGAGGATCGTGATGTTCATTCGTCGGCGCAGCTCACCCCAGGTGTCGGAGTCGTCAGCGCGCTCTTCGACGCCGTAGTCGACTGTTTGGTCGGAGCAGGCGAAGGCGAGGGCTACGAGGAAGAAGCGGGTGAGGGACCAGGTTCTCGGCGCTGACATGGCTCAGCTCCTTTGGCTTCGGGGACGCAAGCGAACGACGAGGAAAGCAATACCGACGAAGATGGCGATTGGTGTTCGGCGCGCGGGGCCGGGTGCCGCTGCGCAACCGCCGCTCGGCGCCGGCGGGACGCAGAGGCCGCGGCCCTCGACTTCGGCGCAGAGGTCCGGCGCCGGGCAGCCGGTGCGGCAGGGCCGCGAACAACGGCCGACGCCGTCGACCGTCAGGCAGAGGCCCGAGGCGCAGTCGCGACCGAAGCGGCACGGGCCTGCGTAGGGTGCTGCATCCGGCACGCACAGATCCGCCTCGCAGTGCCATCCGGCTGGGCAGGCGGCGCGAGCGCAGGAGGGCGCGCAGGTGCCCTCGTCGCTGCAGACGTGCTCATGGTGGCAGTCGCGCCTGGTCGCGCACAGGTCCCCGGCCTCCGCGCCCTCGGTGCACTCGCCGGACGGGCAGGCGCCTCGACTGGTGCAGCGACCGGCGCTGCAGCTCAGGCCAGCGCCGCAGTCGGCCGAGGTGGCGCAGTAGCCCTCGGCGGCCGGGTAGAGGAAGCACAGCCCGGCGACGTCATCATCTCCGAGCGCGCGTTGGGACTCACCAAGGTAGTCCGGGTAGAGCGCGGAGGCCTGGTCGCTCGCGTCGCAGTGACGGACGCCGAACGCACCCATCTGCTCGCAGGGGTGCTCCAGCCCGAGCACATGCCCGATTTCGTGGGAAACCACGGCCTGGACATCACGCCCCTCGACGCCCCGATCGCCGAACGACCAGCGGAAGTGCTCGGCATTGAGGTAGATGTCCGCTTCGACGAGGCGAACGCCGTCGCTGCTCGTGAGGTAGCGGACGTCGGTGGTCGCCGCGGCCGACGGTGGTCCGAACGCAGCCCAACCGGATGACACGAACGCGACTGAGTTGACGCCGTCGCCCGGACCGGGCGCGCCGGATTCCGCGTCACCGACCATCACTTGGACGTTGGCGCACGTCACGCCATTCCAGGCCGCAGCGGCGCCGACCAGCGCGCGCTGCAGCGCGTGTCTGTCGAGGTCGGACTCCGCAAGCGTGCCGGAGGCTAGCCGTACGACGATCGGCTCGTGCCAACGAGCGTGCGGATCGCCGAGCGCCTCGCCCGACGTGCGGTACGCCTGCGCCGGGCTCATGCCCACCAGCGCCACGACGACCCAAGCTGCCCCACACACGCCCCAGCGAGCCATGTCCCGAGGCTGCCAGGAGCGGCCGTCCTTCGCTGCGTACTTGACCGCCAATCGACATCGCAACCTGCGACCGTCGATCCTCCATCATATGGGCGTCATTTCGAGGTCAGTCGACAGATCTTCCCGAGTTCGACCGAGAAATCCGGTCGAACTCCAAACAATTTGCACGTTCGGCCGATGAGCCGGCGTGGATCGATGGCGGTCGACCGTCGAATCGTGGTCCGCAGACCCCAAGTTTGGGTGCTTTGAGCCCATCGCGACGCTGCGGCGGGGCGACCGATCCGACGGACGTCTTCGAGACCCGCTGAGGCCCTCGGCGTTCAAGTCAATGTCGGCCGATACGCTGGCCTACGACTCGAACGTGAACCCCGGCGGAGTACCCCCAACTGGAAGCCCGTTTCGGGTCTCCGCGCCCTCGACGCGGGAATCTCGCGCGTCGACCTGTTCGAATGGGCTTCGGCCTGCGGTGACCTGTGGTGATGATTGGCGTGGTTAGTTTCCGCGCTCGACCCTCGCGGACCACGCCAATGAAGGGGTCTTGCGGGACGACGCCAAACGGGACCTGCGGGTCTGGGCCAGACGCTTCATCAGGTCCAAGCACAGGTCCGCCAAGGTCCCACGGAAGTCGATCGCCTCCCGCAGCTCGCGAGAGACACGCTCGATCGTGCGAACACTCCGGCCGAGGGTTAGGGCGACGGCGCCATGCGAGGGGTCCTCCGTCGCGGCGAGCACTAGACCAATCGCTGCACAGTTCCAGTACGGGCGACCACGCTCTACCACCTCGAACACAAGGTCGTCTGGCCACGATCGCCGAGTCTCAGGCCACTCGAGGTCGACCACGCTGTCCAAGGATACTTGTCGGCGGGCCACCCAGCGTGCCCATTCCCGGATCTCGTGTGGAGAAGGGATGCAGGCATCACCCAGGTCAGCGCCCTCACGCGGTGGATCGTCGAGGATCGAGAGCAGCCTGACACCACGGAAACGCGCGCGGAGGGTCGCGGCGCTCGGCGGTTCTCCGGTCACCCGCACAATCGCGAATCGCCGGTGTAGCGGCAGTGCCGGGGTCTCGACGGCGCCCCGTGTGAACACTCCGCTTGGTGCGCCGCTACCGGGTTGGGTCCCGAAGCTACAACTCAGCGCCGGAGACAGCAACAACTCGAGCGCTCGCGCGCCCTCGACGTAGGCGTCCTCAATCACCAACGACATCATCGACCTCATGACGGTCGCGCCCGAGGGCGAGGGTCTCACTCGGCAGGCACTGGATCAAGCACCCCACCGCGCAAAAAGTTCTCTTGGCACCGAGTTTCGCCGTGCTTCCACCTCACCGGCGGCGCCTCGCCCGAGCAAGTCACTCCGCTTCGAGCCCGTATCGGGCTCGACGACGACGGTGTCGACGAGGGGTTCACGGCACCCGCCGCAACCCCTTCGCAAAAATCCCGCGCCACCCATCCGCTACCCCCCAAACGTGTTGAGAGGTGCTGCGAGTTGTGGTCTATGGTGCGTCTCAGTCGCGGAACGTGACTCGGGGAGGGAAGCACCATGCGAAGTTTGGTGACGCGCACAGCGGAAATAGAGGCGCTCGGCGTGGCGTGGCTCGTTGTGATCTGCATCGCGTGCGGGTCCAGTCCGAGCGACGATCCCGACCCGCGCGGCGACGCCGGTGTCCGCACGGACGGTGCTCCACAAGAACGAGACGCCGAAGTCGGCAGGCCCGATGGTGCGATGGTTGACGGAGCGTTTGACGAACCGGTTCGCGTCCGGGGTGGGTCTTGCGAGGAGGACTCCGACTGCGACGACGGGGTCGATTGCACCCGCGACACGTGCGACGTGGAGTGTTGGCCGGGGGAGAGTTGCGGCGGTCGCTGCGTTCATCACGCCGATCCGACGGCGTGCGGACCGATCGAGACGTGTCACGAGATACGCGGCTGTGAGCCGGGAGAAGCCTGCGCGACATGGCGGAGCTGTGACACGAGCGACCCATGCGTCATGAGCGCGACGTGTCACGCCGAGCGCCGGGTGTGCGTGGTGCAGGTGCTCGACGGGGATGGAGACGGCGAGCCACCGCTGATCTGCGGCGGCAGAGACTGTGACGACGACGACACCGCCGTCCGACCGGGCGCCCCCGAGCAGTGCGACGGTCGGGACAACGATTGCGACGGTCGCGTCGACGAGGGCGCAGACGCGGCGTGTGACGACGGCGGCCGGTGCGTGAGCGGTGCCTGCGTGTGTCGCGATCCGTCGCTCACGCGTTGTCGCGGATGGGACGGCGAGGTGTGCGCCGACGTTCGCAGTGACGACCGGCACTGCGGTGGTTGCGACCGAGCGTGTCCCGTCGGCGCGCGGTGCACGAGTGGGACGTGCCGCTGCGCGGATCCGTCGGTGACGCTCTGTCCTGACTCGTTCGCGTGCGCGGACCTCCAGACCGATCCTTTTCACTGCGGCGCGTGCGGTCGCCGCTGCGGGTTCAACCAGCAGTGCGAAGGCGGCGAGTGCGAGTCGTGTGGGGCCACTGGGGAGGCGTGCTGCGACGGCGGGTGCCGTGATCCGCACACCGGGTGCGTCGACGGGCGGTGTCGGCTCCGAGAGTGCGCCCGGGCCGTCCGTCCGCTGCCCAGCGATCTTCTTCCGCGGTGTACAGCCGCGACCGGTGCATGCATCGACGGTTGCGGCACGACCGATTGCGTTTGGTCCTGTGCGGGGGCAGACGCGACGCCTCCCGCGTCAGGGGCGAACTGCGAGACATGCTTGTATCACCAGGTGATCGCGTGCGCGGGGGTCGCCGGTTGCGACGCGCAGTGGGCGAACTGGCTGTGCTGTACGGAGGATCGCTGCCCTGCGGGCTCAGACCCAGGGTGTGAAGCCGCCCAATGCGGAGCGGCGGCCACCGCCTTCGGGCGATGTCGAGAAGCCGCAGGCTGCTACATCAACACAGGACTTTCTCGCACGTGCGCACCAGAGGCGTGACGAGAGGTCGCGTGGGCTCCCCCCAACCGGCTTCGATGCCCACGCTACCCGCCAGACCCCCTGCGCCCGAGCGACCTCCGCGAGCAGGTCGTCTCGCTCGGGGCTCCCAGCAAACTGTTCCTCCACGGGGACTTGCCGATTCGCGGGCATTCTCAGGGCCTGCCGTGCCGACTACGTCCCGTCGACCTTGGCAGGTCGTTTCGGGTTGTCGTGGATGATCCACGGACCGCCGAGCGACGCCGAATCCTCGCCGGTACGGGATCGCCAAATCCGCCGAGCACCACCAGGGGCACGCTCGATCGCTGGACGACGCCCCCCACATCATGGGATGGTCAAGTCTCATGTACGACACTCCGGCCGCCCGTGCGACCACGTTCGAGCTCGACCCCCGGCTCGAATCCGACTCCTTCCCCATCGGAGAGCTCCCCCTCTGCCTCGCCCGCTTGCACGCGGACGCGCGCTTCCCTTGGGTGGTGCTGATCCCCGCGCGAACGGGGCTCCGGGAGCTCCACGAGCTGACCCCTCCCGAGCGCGAGGCCTTCTTCGACGAGTCCTGCCTCCTCGCGAAGGCAATGGAGCGGCTGTTCCGCCCCGAGAAGCTGAACATCGCGTCGCTCGGGAACGTGGTGCCGCAGCTGCACGTGCACCACGTCGCGCGCTTCTCTGGTGACCCCGCGTGGCCCGGGCCGGTCTGGGGCAGTGGCCCCATCAAGCCCTACGCGCCCGAACACCTCGCCGAGCGCCTCGCGGCCCTCCGCTCCGCCCTCGCGCCCTACCCCGGCTTCCGAGGCTGAACGACTCGGCGCCTTCAGAACAGGTCGTCGAGCACGAGCGTCCCGGCGGGGAACGCGAGGGGCGTCACGCTCCCAGAGGCCAGCGTCCGCGCGTCGGCGTAGGACTCGCCCTCGGGCGCGCGGTGAACGACGAGCGCCTTCCCGACGAGGTCGACGATCCAATACTCGGGCACCCCGGCCGAGGCGTAGAGCCGTGCCTTCGGGCCCCGATCCTTGCGGAGCGACGAGTCGGCGACCTCGACCACCAAGAGCGCCGTCGACGGATGGGCCGCGCGATAGTCCCCAAGGGGGACGATCGCCAGATCGGGCTCGGGGACCGACTCCACCGACAGCGCGAGCGCGGACTGCACTCGCACCCGTGCTTGCCCCGCGACCACGCGAAACGCCCACGCGCCGAGCCGGTCGACCACGTCGGCGTGCAGCGGACCGTGCGGGCTCATGTGAACCAGCGCACCTTCCAGCAGCTCCACGCGCTCGCCCTCGAAGGCGCCGAGCCGGACGAGACGCTCGTACTCGTCGCGCCGGAGCGGCCGGAGGGTCTCGGGGTCGATCTCCCGCGGGTCCATCGTGCCTCCATCGTAGCGGCGTTCTCGGCGCCGCGCCGACGAAGTTGCGCGCGTGCCTTCAGCGTCCTCGGAAGGGCTGTCGCCAGCTCCCCCCAGCTCCCCCGACGGGGCACCAAGCCCCGCGGCGCCCCTCCCACGAGCCTGGGTCGGGTCCACGCTCGCGCGTGACCCGACACTCTCGTGGGATCGTTCGGCTCCGTGGACTTCGTCCACTCCGCTTCGAGCGATTCCACTTCGAAGCGCTCGCTGCGCGCCGTCCGGTAGGGCGGCTCGCGAAGGCGGCCGAGCTTCGTTCAGAAGTCGATCTGCCGCGGCGCCCGCGGGAAGGGGATCACGTCGCGGATGTTCTCCATCCCCGTCGCGTAGAGGATCGCGCGCTCGAAGCCGAGCCCGAAGCCGGCGTGCGGCACGGTCCCGTAACGACGCAGATCCCGGTACCAGTCGTAGTGGTCCTTCGGCAGGCCCATCTCGTCGATGCGCGCGTCGAGCCGGTCGAGGCGCTCCTCGCGCTGGCTGCCGCCGATGATCTCGCCGATGCCCGGGGCGAGCACGTCCATCGCGGCGACGGTCTTTCCGTCGTCGTTCTGGCGCATGTAGAACGCCTTGATGTCCTTCGGGTAGTCGAGCACCGCGATCGGTCTCCCCACGACCTCCTCGGTCAGGTAGCGCTCGTGCTCGGACTGCAGGTCCGCGCCCCAACGAGGCTCGAACTCGAACTTCTTGCCGCTCTTCTGCAGGCGCTCGACCGCCTCCGTGTAGCTCATCCGCTCGAAGTCGCTCTCGACGAGCTTCTCCAGCCGGGTGATGCACTCCTTGTCGACGAAGCTGGCGAAGAAGCGGAGGTCGTCGTCGCGCTCGTCGAGCAGGGCGCGGAAGATGCTCTTGAGGAAGTCCTCGGCGAGCGCGACGTCGTCGGCGAGGTCGGCGAACGCGATCTCGGGCTCGATCATCCAGAACTCGGCGAGGTGCCGGCGCGTGTTCGAGTTCTCCGCACGGAAGGTCGGGCCGAAGGTGTAGACCTTCGAGAGCGCGCAGCAGTACGTCTCGACGTTGAGCTGCCCGCTGACCGTCAGGAACGACTCCTTGCCGAAGAAGTCCTGATCGAAGTCCACGGCCCCGTCCTTCGTGCGGGGCAGGTTCGCGAGGTCGAGCGTCGAGACGCGGAACATCTGCCCCGCGCCCTCGGCGTCGCTCGCCGTGATGATCGGCGTGTGAATCCAGTAGAAGCCGCGCTCGTGGAAGAAGCGATGCACCGCCTGCGAGAGCGTGTGCCGCACCCGCGTGACCGCACCGATCACGTTGGTTCGTGGCCGGAGGTGGCCGACCTCGCGCAGGTACTCCATCGAGTGGCGCTTGGGCTGCATCGGGTAGGTCTCGGGGCTCTCGACGTCGCCGACGAGCTCGATGGCGAGCGCCTTCAACTCGACGCTCTGCCCCTTCCCCTGCGAGGGCACGACGCTGCCGCGCACGCGCACGGCGCACCCCGCCCCGAGCGCGAGCACGACCTCCTCGTACTCGGCGAGGTCGCTGGCGGCGACGACCTGGATCGCGTCGAAGCACGATCCGTCGTGCACGTTCACGAACGAGAGGCCCGCCTTCGAGTCTCGGCGCGTGCGCACCCAGCCCTCGATCACGACCTCCGCTCCGACGGGCTGGGCCCCGCGGAGCACCTCGACGATGCGCGTCGCTTCCTTGCTCATGGCGCGCGGGTTTAGCAGGCCGCGCAAATCCTCGCACCGGGGGAATCGCGCCCGGAGCCCGTTGGCCCCGGTCGGCGGTCGTGCGCCTGGCGGCGGACCGCTCGCGTCCTCGAACCCGAGGCTCGCTCCGGGTCGCCGTCGAGGATCGGCGCGGAGTCGCTCGCCGCGCCGACGAGGGAGTGGCCTATGAAGACGGTCGGCAAGGACGCCCCTTGGCCGCGGAGAGGCTGCTCGAACTTTCGGTTCGCTGTACTAAGGTCGCGCCGTGAGCCGCGCCCTCGTCCCGGTGGTCGTCGCCTTCCTCGCGCTCGTGCTCGGCGCCTGGGCGGTGTTCGCGTGGATCGAGCACCGCGACGAGCAGGCGCGCGTGGCCGCGGAAGAGACACGGCAAGCGCGCCAGGCGCGCGCGGAGCAGCGCCGGGCCGAGCGCGCGGAGGCCATCGCCGACGAGTCGACCCGCTTCGTGCCGGACGCGCTCGGCGGGGTCCGGCTCGGGATGAGCCTCCAGGAGCTGAGGAGCGCGCGACCCGCGGCCACCCCTCCGCTGCGTGTCACCGCGGGCGAGACGCGGTGGGAGGAGGAGCTCGCGAACCGCGCGAAGGTCGTCTACGGGTTCGGCGCGAGCGGCGAGCGGCTCGCGATGATTCAGGTCCTCAGCCAGATCCCTCCGGAGGGTGTCGGGCCGCACCTCGCGGCGATGCAAGATCGCTACGGCCCCGCTACGGTGGTCATGCGCTGCTCGGCGCAGAGCGCCGCGGGGGTGCCGACGCTGCGCTTCCTCTGGCAGGGCGCGAGCGTCACGCTCCAAGACGTGCTGCTCATCCACGAGGGTGGCGTGAGCCTCACGCTCTACGTGACCTCGAACGAGGCGACCGCGGCCTCGCTCCGCGCAGGCGGGTGCGCACCCGTCCGGAGCCGAGACGAGCTCGAGGAGCTGCAGATCGCGACGCCCGAGATGCTCCGCGAGCGATGAGCGAGCGCCCGGGTCCTCGTCCGTCGTACGAGACCGCTCACGACCGCGGAGAATGCGGCGCGTGCCCGCAGGGAGCGAGTCGACCCCCGAGCGCCTCGAACCCTGCGAGCCTCGAACCCTGCGAGCCCCGAACCCTGCGAGCCCCGAACCCTGCGAGCCCCGAACCCTGCGAGCCCCGAACCCTGCGAGCCCCGAACCCTGCGGTCCCCGTGAGACGGGACGGGAGTAAGACTCGACGAGGGTTTCGACGTAGGCTTGGCCGGTGAATTGGCTTCCTGCGGGTGTGCTCGGAGCGCTGACGGCGAACGTGCTGCTCGTTTGGGTGTACGTGCTCCTCTTGCGCACGGAGGCGCCCGACGAGCGGCGCTACCTGCGGTGGTGGCTGGGGGCCTGGATCGCGAGCGTCGTGCGGTACTCGGCGGCCTTGGCGCTCTCCGTGGGTGGGCCGCCGACGTTGGCCGGGGTCGAGATGCTCGCGACGCTCGTGAACGGCGGCCTCGTCTTGGTGGGCGCGCTCGTTTTCGTGGGTACGCGCCCGTCGCGGCTTCACGCCGTCCCGTTCGGTCTCGCGGGGGCCCTCGCGGTGGGCGCGATGGCGCTCGATGCCCCGACGCTCTGGCAGCGCGTCCCCGTCTTCGGGGTGGCGGGGGGGGCCATGATCGCGGCAGGGATCCTGCTCTGGCGGCGCGGCGACGCGGGGCTCTTCGGCCGGCTCACGGGTGGCGTCTTCGTCGCCTGGGGGGCGCACCGCCTGGACTACCCTTTCTTGCGCCCCGTCGAGTGGTTCGCCCCCTACGGCTTCGCGTTCGCGTCGGTCTTCGAGCAGGTCGCCGCGGTCTCGACGCTCCTGCTTCACCTCGACCGCACGCGCCGGAGCGTGCGCGCCAGCGAGGCGCGCTACCGCGGGCTCGTCGACGAGGCGCCAATTGGGATCTTCCGCGTCGATCTCGAGATGGCGATCGTCGACGCGAACCCCGCCTTCCTGGAGCAGGTCGGCGTGGCCTCCGTCGCGGAGCTCGACGAGTACGAGCTCGCGTCGTTCGTCCCCTCTGCCGACGACCGCCTCTCGCTCGCCCAGACGTTCCGCGCCGGTGGCAGCGCCGCGCAGCCGATCACGCTCCGCCGCCCGGACGGCCGCGAGCGGCGCCTGATGATTCAGGGCCGGGAGCTCCGCGACCCGACCGGACACCCCATCGGATACGAGGGGGTCTCCCGCGACGTGACGGATGCCCTCCGCCTCGAGGAGCGCCTCCGGGCGACCGAGCGGCTCGAGGCGATCGGCCGGCTCGCCGGAGGGGTCGCGCACGACTTCAACAACGTGCTGACCGTCATCCAGGCTGGGACCCGCGCGGCGATCGATCACCCCTCGCCGACGAAGCAGCGCAGGCTGCTCGACGAGGTGCTCGGCGCCGCGGAGCGCGGCGCCGCGCTGACCCGGCAGCTCCTGACGCTGAGTCGCGCGAGAGGCACGCCCGAGCGCGTCGAGCTCGCGGACGAGGTGCGCGCGTCGCTCCCTTTCTTGCGCCGACTCGTCGGTGAGTCGTGCGCGATCGCGGTGGAGGCACCGTCGCCCGTCTGGGTCCTCGCCGAGCGCGCGCACGTGCAGCAGATCGTCCTCAACCTCGTGGCCAACGCGCGCGACGCGATGCCCGCGGGAGGCACCATCCACGTCGCGATCCGAGCCGAGGCGCGAGATCGCGGAGCGGCGGGTCGCGCCGTGCTCGAGGTGCGAGACGAAGGGGTCGGCATGGACGCCGAGACCCGCGACAAGGCCTTCGACGCGTTCTTCACCACGAAGCCGGAGGCGGAAGGCACAGGGCTCGGTTTGCCGACGGTGGCGGCCGCGGCGGCGCACGGAGACGGAACGGTCCACCTCGAGAGCGAGCTGGGGCGAGGCACCGTCGTGACGGTGCGATGGCCAGCCGTCGACGCGCCCGCGCTCGACGCGCCCACGCTCGACGCGCCCACGCTCGACGCGCCCACGCTCGACGCGCCCACGCTCGACGCGCCCACGCTCGACGCGCCCACGCTCGACGCACCCACGCTCGACCTGCCCGCGATGGGCGCCCCCGCGCCCAACCCCGCGTCCCCCGGCGGGTCGAGGCCCACCCGGACCGCAGAGCGTCCGCACGGCCCCGCGGCGGAGGCCGTGAGTCGGACGCCGAAACATTCGTCCGCCGCGCGCCTGCCGCGCTCCTTCCACATCCTCGTGGCGGAGGACGAGGCCGCCGTCCGCCGCGCGCTCGTTCGCGTCCTCGAGGCTGCGGGTCATCGCGTCGTCGCCGCCGAAGATGGCGAGGACGCCCTCGCGCGCTTCGAGGAGCTCGAGCGGATCGACCTGCTCGTCTCGGACGTGCGGATGCCGCGATGCGACGGCCCGGCGCTGGCGGTGGCGCTGCGGGAACGCCAACCCGACCTGCCAGTGCTCTTCGTGACTGGCTACGCCGAGATCGGGCCCGTCGAGATCCAGCGCATGATCCCGGGCGCCCAGGTGCTCGCCAAGCCTTTCCTCCCACACGAGCTCACCTCGGCGATCGCGCAAGTGCTCGGCGCCTCTTCCTCGTCCTCCTCCTCCTCGTGAGCGAGTCCGAGCCGCGCCCGCGCGCGCGTTCCGATCCGGGTCCCCGCCACCTCCGGGCGCTGGTACGCTCGCGCGCGATGAAGACGCGCTCCCTCCTCGCCCTCCTGCTCCTACTCGGCGCTGCGTGCGACGACACGCCAGCGGCGCCCGAGCCCACCCCGACCGCCGAGCCCGCCCCGACCGCCGAGCCCGCCCCGGCTCCAGCGCCCACCCCAGCGGAGCCGCCAGCCGACGCGAACGAGGCGTGCGCGCGCGTGGTCGTGTCCGCGTGGAGCGGCGCGGCGCACGCGGGCCCAGAGATCACGCGCAGCCGCGAGGAAGCGCGCGCACGCGCGGAGGCGCTCCGCGCGCGCGTCGAAGCGGGCGAGAGCCTGGCGGCGGTCGCGTCGGCCGAGAGCGACGCACCCTCCAGCCGCGCGCGCGGCGGCGCGATCGGCACCTTCCTCCGCGCCGAGTGGCCGGAGATGCACGGCGCCCTCGCGGGCCCGATCTTCAGCGTGACCGTCGGCGCGCGCACGGAGGTCGTCGAGGCGCCCTACGGCTACGTCTTCGCCGAGCGTTGCCCCGTCGAGAAGGTGCACACGCGGCACGTGCTCATCCGGTACGCGGGCGCGCGCAACGCGGGCGAGGACATCACGCGCAGCCAGCAGGCGGCGCGACAGCTCGCCGCCGAGCTGCGAGAGGCCGCCCTCGGGGGACGCGACTTCGCCGAGCTCGCGCGCGAGCACTCCGAGGACGGCTCGGCCGAGCGGGGCGGCGATCTCGGGCCCGTCGGCCGAGGGCTCCTTCAGCCTCCCTTCGAGGAGGCCGCGTTCGCCCTCGCCCCCAGAGGCGTGAGCGACGTCGTCGAAACCGTCTACGGCTACCACGTGATCCAACGCGTCGAGTGAAACTCGCCGACGAATCGGAACCTCGACGTCACGCGCGCGTCACACGGCCCCGGCATCCCGGCGGCATGGCACCGTCACGACCCAAGGTGAAGCTCCCCGATCGGCCCCCCCCGCCGGCCGAGCCCCGCTCGATGCTCATCCCGATCGCGGGCGTCGTGCTGGCCGTCTCGTTGTCGATCCTCGTCCCGGTCTTCCGCGCCGAGCCGGCGGAGGCCGCGGCCGCGACGGCCCCCGAGCCGACGGTGGAGCGCGTCACGGTCGCGGTGCACACGATCCCCGAGGGCGCGCGTGTGCTCCGAGACGGCGAGGAGCTGGGGGTGACCCCTTGCGACCTCGAGCTCGAGGCGGGCGCCGAGGTGCAGCTGCGGGTGGAGCGCGAAGGTTTCCTCCCACGTGACCACGCGATCACGCCCGAGGCGGGGATGGAGCCCGTCGAGATCGGGCTCGAAGCGGTGCCCTTCGTCCTTCGGCTGCGCGGGGTGCCCGAAGGCGCCGAGGTCGAGGTCGACGGGACGCTGCGCGCCGACCCGAGCGAGATCACGCTCGGCGCGGTCGACGCCCCGGTCCGCGTCGAGGTCCGTGCGCGCGGGTTCCGTCCATTCAACGCCGAGCTCCGCCCCGACGACTTCACGCTCGACGGCGAGCGCCGCAGCCGCGCGCTCGACGTGACCCTCGCGCGCCGCGCAGGCAGCCCTCGGGCGAGCGCCCCGGCGGTCGAGGGCCTCCCGACGAACCCGTTCTGATCCGCGGAGCACGCCAAGCGCCCCAACCGCGGGCGCGGGATTGCCGCCAGACACCCGTCGAGACCGAGCTCCGAAGCGCTCGGTCGCGGGCACGTTGGAGGAAGCGGGGCACGACGGCACGGCAGCCGTGGCGACACGCCACGGCTGCACCGCATTTTTCCCGTGAAGGCGGTGGGCGGCACGCCGCCTGCAGTATCCCGTGGGCGATGAAACGAACGCTCCTCGGGCTCGCCGCTGCGGCCTTGATGATGGGCTGCGGCGGCGCCCACTACGTCGCGGTGGCGCCGCCACCGCCAGTTTATGTGGATCCCGGCCCTCCCCCATTCATGGGTGCCGTCTGGGTCGACGGGTACTGGAACCACACCCGACGCGGCCACGTCTGGGTCAGCGGGCGGTGGATCCGGCCGCGGCCTGGCTACGTCTACGTGCAGCCGACCTGGCAGCGCCAGGGCGGGAGGTACGTCCTGCACCGGGGCGGCTGGCAGCGAGGCCACGCCGTCGGCGGGCGAGTCGTCGTCCGTCCCGGGCACGTACGTGGCGGTACGACCGTCCGAACGCACCGAGGCGGGCGTGGCGTCCAGCGTGGGACGACCGTTCGAACCCACCGAGGCGGGACGACCGTGCGCGGCGGGACGACCGTGCGGTCCAACCGCGGCCGCAGCACGACCCGAAGCCGCGGCACGAGCCGCGGGTCGAGCCGTGGTCGCGGCGGTGGCACGGTGCGCGTGAGGTAGCCGCCAAGAAACGTCGGCCGACCATTGTCGCCCTCCGTTCTCCCTGGCAAGCTGTAAGGGATGTCCGGACACGCTCGCGACACCCTCCGCGACCCCGCCTCCCGCGGTGCGGGGTCGGGTGTCTTCGAGCGGCGACACGCAGGCCCGCACGAGATCGAGGCCGTCCTGCGCAGCGCCGACGAGGCGCGGGCGGTGGGCGTCCCGTTCCACCGCTGGCAGCGCACCGCCCCCTCCGAGTGGCGTTCGCTCAGCGTGCCCCAGCGCCTCGCAATCGAGGCGCTGGTCTGGGGAACCCTCAGCGACTGACCGCGGCCTCTCGGACGCGGACCCACTCGACCGCGGGTTTCGGACGCGGACCCGGGACGCGGACCGCGCGCGGACGCAGACCTCGACGCAGGCCCCGGACGCGGTCCCCGGACGCGGACCGCGGACGCAGACCTCGCACGCAGACCTCGCACGCAGACCCCGGACGCGGTCCCCGGACGCGGACCTCGGACGCAGACCTCGCACGCGGACCTCGGACGCAGACCTCGCACGCGGACCTCGGACGCGGACCTCGGACGCAGACCTCGCACGCGGTCAGCGAACGCGGTCAGCGAACACGGCCTCGGTCATCCCGCATCACTCGCGACGCATATGGGGTGGGACCCCCTGCGTCTTGAGGATGTGACTCGGGTCGCCCAGAAACTCGAAGTGCATCGTGTCCTGGAGCGCGTCGCGGCCGAGCCAGTAGAAGCCGAAGCGCTCGAAGACGTGCACCCAGCACGAGGGCATCGCCATCCGCTCGTAGATCGACTCGACCTCCCGCTGGCAGAGCGGATGGTCCCCCCACTGCGCGACGCACATGCAGCACGTGTTCAGGTTGGGATCGATGTCGATCGCGATCCCGTAGACGTGGTTGCTCACTTCACCGTTATGGTAGGTGTTCCGCGTGCGGAGCCCCGAGAGGCGCCCCGGCCGGTAGCGCTCGCCGCACTCGGCTCGGATCTGCTCCTCCACGCAAGCGAGCGCGGGCAGGATCTTCGAGTTGAGCCGAACCGGCAGGCCCATGAACTCGGCCCGCGTCGCGTTGTCGCTGGGCGTCGAGGCGTTCCAGCTCGCCTGCCCGAACCCCTCGAAGTAGCCGAATTGCTCGGTGCGCCACCGGATGGCCTTCTCGTGTCGCGCGCGCCGCTCGGCCTGCTCCTCGGGGGATTGCCGCCACTTCACGACGAAATTCTCGCGGACCAGGTAGTCGATCGGATCCTGATAGTTGCAGGCGGTCGCGTTCTCGGGACGAGGCGGCGCGTCGTTCGGGATCGGCGCGCGGGTCGGCGTGGCGCGCCGCTGGGCGGCGCCGTGCGTGGACGCGCCGATGATCGTGCCCCCTGCGAGGACGGCCGAGAGCATCGTGAGGAAGAGGAGGTTGCGTCGGCTCATGATCGAAGAAGAGATACCGCATCCGAAGCCAGCGCGCCCCCGCGGACGTCGGCTTGGCGCTCGTGCGACGGCGGCCCGGACCAGAGATTCAAACCAGGTCACAGTCCTCCGAGGGGCTGTCGCCAGCCCCGCGCTCGCTTCGTCGCGGCGCGCCATCCAGTAGGGCGGCTTGCCAACACGGCAGGCTTCATCTCCGGTGCGTGGCGCTCAGCTCTCGGCGGGCGGCGCGGCCGGAGCGCGCCGCACGATCTTCAGCCGAACGACGGTGCGCTCGTGCTGCGTCTCGCGCACCACCGCCTCGACCCGATCGCCCGGACGGACGTTCGCCCAAGAGATCTCCTCGCCGTTCTCCTCGGGCAGCAGCATCGGCACGACGGAGAACCGATCCGTCCACTCGCGGTCCCCATCGCGGACGCTCACGTGCAGGTTGAACGTGACGCGGAGATAACGGACGAAGTCGCCCGTGACGGTGTATTGGCGCGAGCCGTCGAGCGGACAGTCACCGCACGCGCGGGCGACCGAAGCCGGAGCGAGCCCCAAGAAGGACAAGGCGAGGACGAGGGCGACGCGACGCACGACCTGAGTGTAGCAGCCGATCGCGCCCAGGCGGAGGCCGTCACCCGCCAACATCGCGGCGACCGCCAACATCGCGGCGAAGCGGAGTCCGTCCCCCGCCAGCGTCGCGGCGAGGCGGAGGCCGTCGGCCGCCAACATCGCGACGAGGCGGAGGCCGTCGGCCGCCAGCATCGCGACGAGGCGGAGGCCGTCGGCCGCCAGCATCGCGACGAGGCGGAGGCCGTCGGCGCGAGCGCCGCAGCGAGGCGGAGCCCGTCACCTGCCGTCATCGCCGCAGCCCCAACCTCACGACCGCGCGGGACATGCCGCGCGCCTCCTCGACGTCGCCGAGCGAGCCCTCACGCCCGCGCCGCTCGAGCGCGAGCTCCACGTAGACGCCCGTGCCTTCGGGTCCTGGCCCGAAGGGGCCCGCTCGCAGGAAGAGGTCCGTGTCGAGCACGCGCTCGGTCCCGACCACGTCGTCGCGCACCTGCTCCTGGCTGCGGTCGAGCCCCTGTTGGCTGCGGTAACGACCGTGCAGGAGCCGCCCGCCGAGCGTGACGTAGGGAAGCGTGAGCTCGAGCTCGAGGCGGACCGACCCGCCCCAGCCGTACCAATACCCCTCGCGCATCAGGATCGTCTTGGCCCGCGCGTCGGGGTTGTCGGCCTCCCAGGTCTGCCACGGACCCGAGTGGATGCCCGCGAAGTCGCCGTTGAAACGCCCACGCAGCTGCAGACCGACGCCGCGGCCCGCCGCGCCGCCCTTTGCGACGAGGTGGAGCTCGAAGGCGAGGCCGGGGAGCGCGAGGGCCCCGAAGCGGTCGGTCCACCGGCCGAGCTCCTCCTGCCGGTAGAGGTAGGCGACGCTCGTGCCGATGAGAAAGGCGTGCCCCCGGACCTGCCCGAGCGCGTCGGGGGCGAGGCGCTGATGTCGGTAGCCGCTGAGGAAGTTCTCGGCGTCGAGCTCGAAGGTGCCCCCTTCGCCGCCGCGCGCCGCGCGGAACGAGAGCCGCGCGAGCGGCGCGTCTCGCAGAGCGCCGCGCACGTCGATCGGCGCGAGGTGGCCCGCGATCTCGCCGAGCTCGAGGCCGCCGCGGAGCTCCCCGAACGCGTAGCGCCCAGGCGCTCCCTCCGTATGCGCGCTCGCGATCCCGAGCGCGAGGTCGAAGCGCCGATGCCACCCGCAGTGGGCGCCCTCGCAGTGCTCGAGGGTGGAGAAGCCAAACGCGTCCGCGGGACCCGAGCGCCGGTCGACCCCGTCGAGCGTGTCGTGGATGGCGTGCGCCCCGCCGAAAATCCACGAGAGCGCCCGCCGCCCGCGGCCGCGACCGCCCGAGAGGTAGCGACCGAGCTTGTGGAAGCCCTCGCCGATCGCCATGCCCGCGGTCGGCGTGATGATCTGGTCGTTGATGCTGACGCGCTCCTTGAACTCGAAGAGGAACTCCCAAGCCCAGCTCGTGAGGAACGCCGCGAGGTAGGCGTAGCCCGTGTGCAAGCCGTTCGAGCGCGAGATGCCGTAGTACGACGAGCCGCTGATCGCGTGCCCGAGGAAGTTCATCCCGATCGGGTTGTTGTCGAAACGATAGGCCTCTCGGGAGAAGCGCTGGCGCCAGCTGTCGAAGTCCCAGTCGACCGCGTTGCGATCTCGGTCGAGCCAATACCAGAGCGTGCCCGCACCGAGGATCAGCGTGAGCTCCCCGAACGTCCGCAGCCCCGGGAAGCGCGGCCCCCGCCGCCCCAACGCGCCCGACGCGGCCTCGGCCTGGGGCTCAGACTCGGACTCGCCAGACCCAACCTCGGACGCCTCGGCCCCAGACGCGCCCTCGGCCCCAGACACGGCCTCGGCCTCCGACGCGGACGCGGACGCGGCCGCGGACCCGGACCCGGATGCGGACCCGGATGCGGACCCGGATGCGGACCTGGATGCGGACCCGGACCCGGACACGGACCCGGACCCGGACCCGGACGCGGCCTCGGACCCCGCCTCAGCCGCGGCCCCGGCCCCCGCCTCCGAAGACCCAGCCTGAGCTGCGGACCCAGACTCAGAAGACTCAGAAGACTCAGAAGACTCAGAAGCCCGGGACTCAGCCGAAGAAGGTCCGACCTGTGCCCCCACCGGCGACCACGAGAGCGTGACGAGCACCACGGACGCCCGCGCGAAGAAGTTGAGCAGCGACATATCGACACCCACGGGGCCCCATGGACCCCGCGACTCCATCATCCTCTCGACCTCACGCCCGAGCGCGCTCCGTCGGCGTCACGAGGTGCGCGGCGATCCGCGCGAGACCGCCGAGATCGTGTACGTCCTCCTCGAGGGCGGGGACCTGCACGAGGAGCACCTCGTCGCCGACGCGGTGGTGGAGCCGCTCAGACTCGATGCGATCGGCGACCCCCTGCAGCCGCTCGTCCTCGAGCGCGCGACGCATCCCGTCGACGACCCGCTCGGGCTCGAGCCCCGGCTCGACGCGGCGGAGCGCCGCCTCGAGCTCGCGGGTGGGCGCCTGCGGCTCTGGCAGGAGCTCGTGAACGCCGTTGAGCACGATCGCGTCCCGCCGCATCCCCGCCTCGCGCAGCCGATCGCTGAAAAAGATCGCCTCCTGGATCGCGAGCGGCGCGGGGCTCGTGACCACGACGAAGGCGACCTCGGGCGAGCGGAGGGCGCCGCTCACCTCGGCCGCGCGCTCGCGGAAGCCGCCGAAGAGATCGTTGATGCCCGTCACGAATTCGGCGACCTGCTCGAGGAAGCCCGTCCCCGTGAACTTGCCGAGGCTGCGGAGCAGGAAGGCTGCGCCCTTGCCGACGAGGTTGAAGCTGAACTTCCCCGCGCCCTCGAAGGCCTGCAAGAACCATCGGATCGCCGGGCTGTCGATGGCGTCGACGAGGCGCTCGGGCGCGTCGAGGAAGTCGAGCGCGTTCGAGGTCGGCGGCGTGTCGAGCACGATGAGATCCCAGCGCGGGTCCTGCCGGACGGCGTGGAGCTTCTCCATCGCCATGTACTCCTGTGTCCCCGCCAGCGACCCAGCGACGTATTGGTAGATCCGGTTGCCGAGGATGCGCTCGCGCACGTCGGGGCTCGAGGCGTATTGGCCGACGAGCGCGTCGAAGGTGCGCTTGGTGTCGAGCATCATCGCGTAGAGCTGCCCGCGAGGCTCGAGCCCGTAGCGCTCGAAGAGCGAGGCGGGCACCTCTTGCTCGTCGACCGTCATCTCGTCGAGGCCCAGGCTGTTCGCGAGCCTCCGCGCCGGGTCGATCGTCAAGCAGAGAACACGGCGCCCCTCGGACGCGGCGTGAAGCGCGAGCGCCGCCGCCGTGGTCGTCTTGCCGACGCCGCCGCTTCCGACGGTGACCACGACGCGGTGGCTGGCGAGCACGTCCGCGAGCGAACGAGCGCTCGATGCCCCTGCGTTCGAGGAGGAGACCATGGAGGGGGCGTTAGCACGTCCGCCGCCGCGACGCCCTCGCGCCGAGCCACACCCGGCGTGGGTTCGGGCCGCCGCGCGTCACTCCGAGCGGAAGAGCTCGGGGTGGAAGCGCCGAAAGCCCGTCATCCCACGCGCCCCCATCGGGTCGCCCGGACCGTCGCGGAAGACGTCGAAGAGCAGGCGGATGCCGATCTGGCCCCAGAACTCTCTCGGGTGGCGCAGCTCCGCCTCCGTCCCCTCGGCGACGCGAGGTTGTGCCCCGAAGGTCACGTCGAGGTTCACGTAGTCGCTGCGCATCCAACGAAAGCCCCACTGGAACGCGCGCCGCGGCCCGAGCGCCTCGAAGGGATCCCCCGCATAGGCCTCGAAGATGAAGCGCGCGTCCTTGTGGAAGAGGCCGACGTCGATCCCAACGCCCCAATAGGGCCGGACGGTGGTCGAGCGCGTGGTGCCCAGCTCGGCGTCGCCGGGGACGATCGCAGCCGTCAGGCCGACGTTGGCGTGAATCAAGAACCAATCGTCGAAGAGCCGCGACGTGATGGGGGCGATGAAGAAGAGCCCGGTCGCGTCGTCGAACATCTCGCCGCGCCCGACCGGCAGGGTCACGCCGGCCGCGAGCGAGAGCCCCGGGAACCCGTTCTCGGCCGCTCGCCAGACCAGCAGCTTGGGCTGAATCACGGGGTTCGCGACCGTGAAGTGCCGCCCTTCCTCGAGGCCGATCCCGCCGCCAACGATGATCTCGAGCCACTCGGTCGGGCTGACCCCGCTCATGACGTGAAAGCCCGGGTGCCATTTGCCGTCACGGAAGACGAGCTCCGGCCACATCTCGAGCTCGAGCTGGCCGTAGTCGATGATGCGCGCGTCATCCGTCACGAAAGGCCGGACCGCGTGCGCGGTGGACGTCGTACCGACCACGAAGGCGGCCGCGGCCGCTGCGATCCCGAGGGCGCGGAGCATCTGGCGGAAAATGACCAAGGGGCGGGCCCTCGGCAAGCAAACCCGCACGTGTGGTAGGGTGCCGGGGCGTGTCCACGCTCTTGCCGCGCCTCGGAACCTACGAGCTCCTCGCCGAGATCAAGAGCGGCGGGATGGCCACGCTCTTCCTCGGCCGCCGCTCGGGGCCTGCGGGGTTCGCGCGACACGTCGCGATCAAGGTGCTCAAAGATCACCTCGCGACCCAGGGCGAGCTCGTGAAGATGTTCATCGACGAGGCGCGGATCGCCTCGCGCATCGACCACCCCAACGTGGTGCGCATCGAAGAGCTCGGAGAAGAAAACGAGCGCTTCTTCTTGGTGATGGAGTACGTGCACGGCGCGGCGCTCTCCGAGCTGCTCACCAAGCTCTCCGCCATTGGCCGCCGCCTGAGCCCCACCTTGGCGGCGGCGCTGACGATGGCGATGGCCGAGGGCCTCCACGCCGCGCACGAGACCCGGGACGACGCGGGCCAGTTGCTCAACGTAGTGCACCGCGACGTCAGCCCTCAGAACGTGCTGATCGGCGTGGGCGGCGAGGTGAAGGTCATCGACTTCGGCATCGCGAAGGCCCGCGACCGCCTCCACACGACCGAGGCCGGGAGCGGCCTCAAGGGCAAGCTGCGCTACATGGCGCCCGAGCAGCTTCAGCGGACCCCGATCGATCGCCGCGCCGACGTCTACGCGCTCGGCGTCGTGCTCTGGGAGATGCTCGCGATGCGACGCCTCTTTCAGGGCGCGTCCGACCCCGAGGTGGTCCAGCGGGTGCTCGAGGGCCGTCTCCCGTCACCGGGCGCGTACGTCGACGTCCCCTTCGGTCTCGACGGGATCGTCCTGCAAGCGCTCGCGCGCGACCCCGCCGATCGACCCGCGACCGCGCGCGCGCTCCGCGAACAGATCCGGCAGGCCGTGCCCGACGCCGCGCGCATCGAGCCCTCCGACGTGGCCGCCGTGCTCTTCGCGCTCCTCGGCGAGGAGCTGGCCGAGCGGGCCCGGGGCGTCGCCTCGCTCGAGGCGGCGCTCGGCCCACACGCCGCCCCTTCGGGCGCCCTCGAGCGCTTCACCGAGCGACTCGAGGACGTCGTGCACGAGGTCGAGACCCTCGTGACCCGTGATGGCCCCCTCGTGCTCGCGCCGGGCGGCGTCGCCCGCTATCTTCCGGCCGCGAGCGCGGACGGCGGCTTCGACGCCGCGACGGCGGCGCCGACGATCCCAGAGACCGCCTCGGTCCCCCCTCCCCGCGCCCCCTCTCGGCCGATGGCGCCCGCTCCGATCACCACGCCCCCGGCCGCCCCGCCCGGAGGCCTCGACCTCAAGAGCCTCGCGCTCTTGGTCGGCGGACTCCTGCTCGGCGCGGCCATCGCCGCCGGTCTCCTGCTCGCGACGCGTGAGGACTCGCCTCCCGCCCTCGAGATCCAGGCCCTCGATCCGAGCGAAGGCTCGCAGCGCTGAGTACAGCGAACCGGAGCAGTACTGAGCTCGCGGAGCGCGTCTCGTCGCAGAGGGCCCCCCTCGCGCCGACGTCCAGCGGCTCGAGTCCTGCAGGCGACGCTTCCGTCGTCGCACACATCGCGCGATGCTCTCCCCATGCACCATCACCTCGCGACCCTGCTGCTCCTCGTCCTCGCCTGCGGCCCGACCATCCCGCGCGAGCAGCTCCTCGACGATCTCGCCGCGGCCGTCTCGCGACCCGTGAGCACGAGCGACCAGAGCGCCGAGCACAGCCGCGTCGTCGAGGCCGCGGTCGAAGGCGACGCGCTGCAGCGGATGCGACGTCACGACGTGCAGGCGAAGCTCGGTCGCGGCTCGGATTGCTCGCGCCACCCGCGCTGCGTCGAGCTCGGCTTCGCGGCGAGCGATTGGGTCTACCACGTCGGCGCGATGGGCGAGGGTTACGGAGGCCCCGTGCCCCTGCTGATCGTGGGCTTCGACCGCGAGGGCAACGTCGACCGCGTCTGGAACCTCCGCACGCACTGACCCGCGCGACGTCGCCAGCGCGGCGTCGCTCGCACTTCGCGCTCGCCACGCCGCCGGACGACGTCGCGCGCCGAGCGCTCCTTGACCCGTGGGACCACGCCCCCCACGCTCGCTCGATGGGCGTTCGCCTTCGTGTGCGCTCGTCATGGACGCAAGGCGCCGAGTCTCCGGAAGCTCGCTACGAGTTCGACCAATCGCGCGTGGTGATCGGGCGCCGGGCGGGGGCCGACGTGCAGCTCCCTCACGTCGCCGTGAGCAGCACCCACGCCACCCTCCGGATCGACGGCCCGCGCGTCGCGCTCGTGGACGAGGGCTCGACCAACGGCACGCGCGTCAACGGCGCGCTGATCGCGGCCGCGCGCCCCAAGCCCTTGCGCGAGGGGGACGTCGTGGAGATCGGCGGCTTCACCATCGAGGTCACGCTCGGAGCGACCGCCGCCCCGACGACGATCGAGGACACCCGCGCGCTCGCGATGCACCTCCTGCGCGCGGCGCTCGACCCCGACGCCGGCCGCCTCGCGCCGCCTCGCCTCACGGTGCTGAACGGCCCGCGCGCAGGTGAATCCCTCGAGCTCCCGCCCGCGCCCTCCAGCGTCCTGCTGGGCCGCGCCGAGAGCTGCGACCTCAGCCTCCCCGACGCGGACGCCTCCCGCGAGCACGCGAGCGTCGTCCGCGACCACCGGGGCGTCCGCGTGCGCGACCTGGGCAGCAAGAACGGCGTCGCGGTCAACGGCCGCGCGACCCGCGAGGCGTCGCTCAGCGACCGCGACGAGCTGCGAATCGGCGCCACCCTCTTGGTCTTCGAGGACCCGGCCTCCCCGGCCCTCGAGGCGGTCGTCGCCGAGCCCGAGACGCCCGTCGAGGCCCCTGCCCCTGCGCCGCCGCCGCCGGAGCCAGGGCCGCCCCTCGAGCCCGAGCCCGCCCCCGAAATTCCCGCGGCGCTCCCTTCCCCCGAGGAGCTCGGCGCGAGCGTCCAGACGCCCCTCGCCTCGGCCCAGCCGCCCGCCCCGAGAGCGAGCGCCGATCTCGTGGTCTACGTCCTCGCCGGCGCGGTGCTCGCCCTCAGCGCCGCCGGCCTCCTCTGGCTCCTCGGCGCAGGTTGAGGTCGAGGCCGGATGCGGACGCGGACCTCGAGACGAGGGCCCACGCACGCCCTCGTCTTGAACAGCCCCGGTCGAGAGTGATAAGGCGGGCCGCTGCGTCGTGAATGAGGCCCATCCCCCGCACGTCGCAAGCTCGGAGTCGTCAATGAAGCTCGCCCGCTTGCTCTTGGTCCTCGCGCTCGCCCTCCCTTCGCTCCGCGCCGACGCGCAGGATCCCGCCGTGGTCCAGCGCCTCGTACAGAACGGGCAGATGTCCCGCGACGTCGCCGCGCGGATCGTGCGGAAGGTGAACGCCGTGATGGAATCGAACGCCGCGCGCGGCGGCGAGGATTACGACGGCCTCCGGCAGGCCACCAACCGCGCGCTCTTCGGCCCGCAAGCGGGGCCCGGGGCCACGCGGGCGGAGTTCGACCAGCGCCTCGCCGGCGTGCTGCAGCGTCTGCGGAGCGGCCTCGACCTCGCGACGCTCGCAGCGTACTTCCCCGCGCGCCGCAACGCCGCGCTCCTCTGCGCGAACGACTTCGGCCTCGAGATGGGCGAATGCGACGCGCTGATCGCGGCGGCCAACCTGCAGCCGACGGCGCTCCCGTATCTCCCGCCCGACGACGGCCGGAGCCTCGAGCAGGAGCTGCGCGCGGCGCGCGTGGACCGGCGGCTCGCCGGAGAGATCGTCGCGAAGGTCCGCGCGGTCATGCTCGGGGTCCCGCGAGTGCTCACGAACGACCGGCGCGGCCGGGCGCTGCTCGGGCTGATGGAGGCTTGCCCGGGGGGCTCCTCGGATCGCGAGACGCAGATTAGGGCCTGGCACGTCGGCCCGACCCCCGGCCTCGTCCGCTGCATCGTGACCGGGATCGCGCGCCAGGGGGGCGTCCCGATGGCGCAGGAGCTCTTCGAGCTCTCCCCCCGCCAAGCGGAGGCCCTGCTCCGCTGGGGCGCGCCCGCCGCGCAGCCGCAGCCGCAGGCCCAACCGCAGCCGCAGCCGCAGCCGCAGCCGCAGGTCCGCCAGCCGCAGCAGCCCCAGCCGCGCGGTCCGCAGGTCGCTCAGATGTCCGCCCCCGAGGCGCTGCGTCAGCAGGCGGAGGCGCAGCTCCGCCTCCGCAACATCCCCGCCGCGCTCTCGGCCTACGAGTCCGCCGCCCAGCTCGAGCCGCAGAACCCCGCCAACTGGGCGGGGGTCGGCCAAGCGAAGCTGCTGACCCGAGACTTCGCGGGCGCCGTCGAGGCGCTCCGCCAGGCGGCCCAGCTCGCCCCGCAGAACGACGGTTACCTCGTGGCGCTGGGGCGCGCCTACGCGCAGAACCGCCAGCGCGACGCGGCGATCGGCGCCCTCCAGCAGGCGATGCGCATCAACCGCAACAACATGGAGGCTCGCGAGGGCCTGCGCGCCCTCGGGGGCGAGCCCCCGCCCCTGCCGTTGCCCGAGGTCCCCGACCGCGGCGCCATCCTCTCGACGATGGGCGGCCTGCGGGGTGGCCTCCAGGGGTGCGCGCCGAGCTTCGCTGGCCGGGTGAACTTCGTGATGGTCGTCTCGGGCGCGACGGGTGAGGTCACGGCCGTCACGGTCGAGGGCGTCGAGGACGACAACGAGGCCGCGTGCATGGAGGCGGTCGTCCAGTCCGCCCGCTTCCCGCGCTTCACGCGGCCCGAGCTCAGCATCGACTTCCCCTTCGAGCTCGGCCGCTAGTCACCTGTCGCAGAGGTTCGTTGCAAAACGAACTTCGCGACAGGTGACGTAGTTGGGAGGGGGCCCCGACGCGATTCACTCGCGTCGGGGGAGGGTCTGGGACAGACCCTCTGGAGAAAAGCAGAGTCATCGGTCTCGGTGATTCTGTAAGGAATCACCGAGACCGGTGACTAGCGGGAGACGTCGAAGGCGCGCCGGAAGTCGGCGACGATGCCCTCGAGCAGCGCGCGCCCACGGGACCGCGCGTCGGCGATCGCCTCGCCCTCGCCGACCTCGATGCGCACGTCGAAGTAGAACTTCACCTTCGGCTCGGTGCCGCTCGGCCGGAGCATCGCGCGATGCCCCCCGTCCAGCTCGAAGATCACCACGTCGCTGGGTGGGAACGTGAGCGCGCTCTCCTGGCCGTCGGCCGCTCGTCGCACGCCCGCCTCGAAGTCCTGCACCGCGGCGACGGCGCAGCCCCCGAGCGAGGCGGGCGCCTGGCGCCTCGCGGCCCGCATGATCTCGCCGATCCGCGCCGCGCCGTCCCGACCCGGAAGCACGACCGAGACCTGATCGCTCAGGTACATCCCGTAGCGTCGCCACGCGCGCTCGAGCTCGTCGATGAGCGTCCGCCCCTGGCTGTGGCACCACGCCGCCATATCGACCATCGCGACCGCCGCGCTGATCCCGTCCTTGTCCCGCACCGCCGTGCCGACGCCGTAGCCCAGCGCCTCTTCGTAACCGAAGACGTAGCGGACGCCCTCGCGCGCCTCGAGCTCGAGCGCCCGGTTCTGGATCCACTTGTGGCCGGTCAGCGTCAGCTCGGCCCAGGCCCCATGCGCCCGTCCGATCGCGACGATCATCGGTGAGCTCACGAGGCTGGCCACGACGAGGCGGTTGGGCGCCGCCTGCCCCTCCTCCAGCAGGTAGTGCGCGAGCAGGCAGCCGATCTCGTTGCCACTCAGCGGTACGTAGGCGCCGTGGTGTCGCACGCTGACCGCGAGCCGATCCGCGTCCGGATCGTTCGCCAGCACGAGGTCGGCGGACTCCCGCTCCGCGAGGGCGAGGACGAGGTCCATCGCGCCGGGCTCCTCGGGGTTCGGGAAGGCGACCGTAGGGAAGCCACCGTCCGGCTCGGCCTGCTCGGCCACCTCGACGAGGCGCGCGACGCCGCGGCTCGCGAGGGCCTCGCGGACGAACGACGCGCCGACGCCGTGCATCGCCGTGTACGCGACCGTGAGGTCCGCGGGGATCTCGGGGTGCACGGCGCAGGCGCGCACCGACGCGAGGTAGGCCGCGCGGACCTCGGCGCCCAGCGCTACGACGAGGCCCGCGCGCCGGCTCTCTTCGTAGTCTCGGCGGGGGATCTCGCCCAGCGGGCCGAGCGCCTCGATCTTCGCCGCGATGGCCGCGTCGTGCGGCGGCACGATCTGCGCGCCGTTCGCCCAGAAGACCTTGTAGCCGTTGTAGTCCGGGGGGTTGTGGCTCGCGGTGACGACCACCCCTGCCGCCGCGCCGAGCCGGCGGACCGCGAAGCCGACGAGCGGCGTGGGCGTGACCGACTCGAAGACGTGCGCCGACAGGCCCGCCGCCGCGACGACCTCGGCGACGTCGCGCGCCAGCTCGGCGCTCATCCGGCGCCCGTCGTAGCCAATGACGACGCCGCGCGCCTCGGCGTTCGCGACGCTCTCCTTCACGTGGGCGACGAGGCCCGCCGTCGCGCGGAGCACGACGGCGCGGTTCATGCGGTTCGGCCCCGCGCCGAGCAGGCCACGCAGGCCCGCCGTCCCGAACGCGAGCATGCCCGAGAAGCGGTCCGCGAGCTCGGCCTGGTCCTCCGCCGCGAGCAGCGCGTCGAGCTCGGCGCGCGTCCGGGGGTCGGGGTCCTCGTCTCGCCAGGCCTCCACCTGGCGCCTCAGCGCGGCGTCGATGCTCACGGCGCGGAGCATACACGCTGCACCGCTTTTTTGACCCTCTGGCCCCCATCGTGCGACCTCGGGAGCGTCGGATCTCGGAGGAAAGCGATGAACGGAGCTCGTATCACGGACGCCGTGTCCTTTTACCAGCGCAAGGGCGAGGGGAAAGACGCCGTGCGCCTCGTGCGACAGCGCGATCCGGACAAGTTCCGTTGGCGCAGCGCGGTCTCGAAGCTCACCAGCAGCGCCGGCCGGATGCGCGGCAGCGACCGGATGAAGATCGAGGAGCCGATCCGCGAGGTCGTCCTCGACCTCGCGGACGATGGCCTCCAGCGCGAGGTGGTCCTCGACGCACGACGCTTCAACGTCGACCTCGACCGTGGCGAGATCCTCCCCGCACACACGATGGGTGACGTGCGTCGCTACGCCTTCCTCGTCGGCGCCGACGTCCGGGTGATCGAGCGCTACGTCGAGCTCCCAGAGGACTTCGCGGCACCGGTCGACGTGGCCGCGTGCGCCCTGGTCGGCCGCGCGATGGCGAACCACCATCGACGCCGCGCACAGAAAATCTGGCTCGAGCTCCCGGATCCCGAGGATCCGGAGCCGAGGCGCCACCATCACGATCTCATGGCGGACCGCGCAGCGCGCGACGCCGAGCTCGCCCGCCGCTGGGCGGCGTTCGCGAAGACCCTCCTCGGCACCTGAAGGAGGAGCTCAGCGGTCTTCGCGAGCGCCTACCGGACGGCGCGAAGCGAGCGGACGGTCGTGGCCCGTGGGGAGGCTCGGATGAGCCAGAGACGAGCTCTCCCGGATGGAGCGGAGCGGCATCGGGATCGCGTGTTGACGTGCCGCGTGAGCGCTCTCCTAGGCGGCGAGCGCGCCGCACCGGAGCGTTCGCCGCATGATCCGACTGCGGAGCTTCTTGGGCGGCGAGTGGCGTGACGGCGAGGGCGAGGGCGCGGTCCTCGAGGACCCGGCGACCGAGGCCTCGGTGGCGACGACGAGCACGAAGGGCCTCGATCTCGCGGGGGCTCTCCGCTTCGCGCGCGAGGAAGGCGGCCCGACGCTCCGCGCGATGACGCTCGCCGAGCGCGGCAAGCTCCTCGACGCGATGACGAGCGCGCTGCAGGCGAAGCGCGAGGCGCTCATCGACGCCTCGATCGCCAACGCCGGCACCACGCGGTCCGACGCGAAGTTCGACGTCGACGGGGCGATCGGCACCCTCTCCTACTACGCGAAGCTCGGCCTCTCCCTCGGCGATCGGCGGGTCCGCGTCGAGGGTGAGGGCGAGCAGATCACGCGCAGCAAACGCTTCTGGGGGCACCACGTCTGCGTGCCCCGGCACGGCGCGGCGGTCCACATCAACGCGTTCAACTTCCCCGCGTGGGGCCTCGCCGAGAAGGCCGCCGTGGCGCTGCTCGCGGGCGTGCCCGTGGTGACCAAGCCCGCCACCTCGACGGCTCTCACGGCCTACGTGCTCGTCGAGACACTCGTCGACGCAGGCGTCTTACCGAAAGGCAGCTTGCAGCTCGTCTGCGGCGGCGCGGGCGATCTGCTCGACCACCTCGGCCCCCAGGATTGTCTCGCGTTCACCGGAAGCGGCGACACGGGCGCCTGGATGCGCGCGCTCGCGCCGGTCACGCAGCGCTCGGTGCGCGTCAACGTCGAGGCCGACAGCCTCAACGCGGTGGTGCTCGGCCCCGACGTGCGCCCGGGAAGCGACACCTGGCAGGCGTTCGTCCGCGACGCGGTCCGAGAGATCACCCAGAAGACCGGACAGAAGTGCACGGCGACTCGCCGAATCTTCGTGCCACGCGAGCAGATCGACGCCGCCCTCGAGGCGATCGCGGAGGGTTTGAGCGTGATCTCCTTTGGGCTGCCCTCCCGCGACGACGTGCGCATGGGGCCCCTGGCCAGCGCACAACAGCTCCGCGACGTCCAGGAGGGCATCACGCGCCTCGAGGCGGCGGGCGCGAAGGTCGCCTTCCGCAAAGACGGCGCGCCCGTCGGCGTACCCGTGGGCAAGGGGTACTTCGTCCCGCCGACCTTGCTCCGCCTCGACGATCCCCACGTCGGCGTGGTGCACGAGCACGAGGTCTTCGGGCCCGTGAGCACCGTGATGCCTTACGGCACCGTCGACGAAGCCGTCGCCCTCGTCGCCAAGGGCGAAGGTGGCCTCGTCGCGAGCGTCTACACCGACGATCGCGACGCGCTCGAGCGGCTCCTGCTCGGGCTCGCGCCTTGGAGCGGGCGTGTCCTCGTCAGCAGCGAGAAGGTGGCCGATCAAGCGATCTCGCCCGGCCTCGTCCTGCCCTCCTGCGTGCACGGCGGGCCGGGCCGCGCCGGCGGTGGCGAGGAGCTGGGCGGCGTCCGCGGCCTCGCGTTCTACGAACAGCGAACCGCCGTCCAGGGTGACCGCGCCCTGCTGGACCGCGTCCTCGGCTGAGCCGGCGTCGATCACCGCCGATGGAGCGCCTCGACGGGCGCTCAGGCGACGTAGGCCCGCGCGAGCGTTCGTTGGGGGCCAGGCCCGAAGGGGTTCAAGTAGAGCGCGTCGACCTCCGACTGACGGGCCAGCTCGGCGCGCAGGGCGCCGCCGTCGACCACCACGTGACGCAGCGCGCCGCCGAAGGAGGGATCGAGCGCGCCGACGAAGGCCTGGTACGAGTCCGGGCTCGTACACACGACGCCTGGCTGCGCGAAGCCCTCGTGGCCGGGCTTCGCCACCATCCGGCCGTCCGGTAG
>JAHBWH010000057.1 GCA_019637115.1 Myxococcales bacterium
GCCGCCCGCGGCGCGGGGGCCGAGCCCCGGAGGCCTCGGGGAGTCCGAGCTCCGCCGCATTCACGCGCAGTACGTGGACGCCTCGCGTCGGGCAGGCGCCTCGGACATGTCGTACGAGAAGCTCGCGCAGCGCATCAAGACCATGGAGCCGGAGCTCAAGAAGAAGCACGGCGGCAAGGCGATCGACTTCGAGGTCGTGGTCAAAGACGGCCGCGTCGGCCTCAAGCCCGTGCCGAAGGGTTGATTCTTCACGCTCCGCGCCCGCGGTCCTGCTCTGCCTCGCGCCGCGCCTCGAGCCTCGCAGCGCGGCGACGCTCGGCCGCGTTCGCGCGCTTTCTTTCGTCGTCGGTCGCGGGCGCGAGCGGCGGCACCGGCATCGGGCGCCCGTCGGCGCCGAGGTTCACGAAGGTGAGGTAGGCGTCGGCGCAGAGCACGCGGCGGCCGGTCTCGGGGTCTTCTTTCTCGACCACGCACTCCACCTCGAGGCTCGTCCGGAAGGCGGCGTTCACCCACGAGCGCAGGATGACGACGTCGCCGACGCGCAAGGGCGCGACGAAGTCCAGCGCGTCGACCGAGGCGGTGACCGCGACCCGTCCGCAATGCCGCTGAGCGCTGACGGCGGCGCAGACGTCGATCCACGACATCACGGTGCCGCCGAACGCCGTCCCGATCGCGTTGGCGTGCTGTGGGAGCACGATCTCGGTCTTCTCCGTCAGGCTCGCGGGGACGCTCTTGGGCTCGGCCATGCCGCGACCGTAGCAGACCCGACCCGGACGCAACCCGGAGGGCGCCTTCTCGCGCGCCGGGACCGGGACGGGGGCCGGGAACAACGGAGCCCGCACCGAGCCGCGGCGAGGCCCGTGTCGTACCCGTGGGTGATGGCGCGCGGCCAGCGCAGGGTGCGGGCGTGGGCCTTCGGCGCGTCCCCAAACATCGAAGGCCTCGGACGCATCTCCGGGTACGGGTATCCTCCGCCGCGATGCTGAACGTCCAAGCCCTCGTCGCCCTCGGGCGCCTCGCCGATCTCTGCCCGAGCCCCTGCGGCGGCTGGCTCGCGGCGTCGGTCGCTCGCCTCGAAGACGAAGGCTCCCGCTACGTACACGACCTCTGGCGCGTCCCGCTCGACGGTGGTGCTGCGATCCAGCTCACACGCGGTCCGTGGAACGATCGCTCGCCGCGCTTTCGAGCCGACGGCGCGCTCCTCTTCCTCTCGAACCGCCCGGTCGGCAAGGGCCCCGACAAGGGCGAGGATCAACGCAGCCAGATCTGGCTCCTGCCCGAGCGCGGCGAGCCGCGACGACTGACCGACGAGCCGCTCGGCGTCCTCGACTACGCGGTGTCGGAGGCCGGCGTCATCGCGCGCGCCCCGGTGTGGCCGGGCGTCGTCCACGAGAAGCAGCGCGAGCACGCGCGCGACGTCGCCGAGAAGGGGCCGAGCGGGCTCCGCTACACGACGATGACGGTGCGGCACTGGGACGCCTGGCTCTCCCCCGCCGCGCCGCACTTCATCTCCTATGACCTCGAGGGCGGCGGGCGTCGCGACCTCACGCCGACGGCGGATCGGGAACACCGCGACGTCGACTGGGATCTCTCGCGGGACGGCCGCACGCTCGTCAGCGGCGCGGCGTTCGTCGACGAGGACCGCATCCACTCCGTCCGCCTCGTCGCGATCGACGTCCCGAGCGGCCACGCGCGCCCGCTCGGCCCGACGGGCCGCGTTCGACACCAGGGGTTGCGCCTCGACGACGCGGGCAAGCGGGTCGCGACGCAGCGGGAGCAGCGCGCCCCCGACACGCTCGGCGCGCGCTCGCTCGTCGTGCTCGACCTCGAGTCCGGCGCGGAGGAGACGTGGGATCCGAGCTGGGATCGCTGGCCCGTGCCCGCCGCGTGGATCGACGCGGACACGCTGCTGTGCAGCGTCGACGAGCAGGGCCGCACGGACCTTGCGCTCGTCGGCGCGCACGAGCACGAGGCGCTCACCGACGCCCACACCTACGCGAGCGCGCAGCTCGTGCGCGGCGGGAGCGCCGCAGGCGCGGTCGTCGCGATCCGATCGGGCCTTCGGGAGTGCCCGAGGCCGGTGCTCGTCCCCCGTCCCGCGACGAGCGCGACGACGACCGCGACGGCGACCGCCGCGCCGCGCGCCCTCGCCGACGTCAGCGGCTTCGACCCGGAGCGCCTCGCGTCGGTGGTGAGCGAGGAGCTCTTCGTGCCGACCGCCGACGGGAAGACGGTCCACACCTACCTGCTCCGCCCGGCCGGCGAGGGTCCCTTCCCGACGGTGCTGTGGATCCATGGGGGCCCGATCTCGCACTTCGGCGACGTCTGGCATTGGCGCTGGAACCCGCTCGTGCTCCTCGACGCGGGCTTCGCCGTCGCGCTCCCGAACGCGCGCGGGTCGACGGGCTATGGACACGACTTCGCGGCCGAGGTCTGGGCCGACTGGGGCGGTCGCTGCTTCGACGATTTGATGCGCGTGACCGACGCGCTCGCCGCGCGCCCCGAGGTCGGCGCCCTGGCGGCGATGGGCGGCTCCTTCGGCGGCTACATGACGGCGTGGATCGGCGGCCAGACGGATCGCTTCGCCGCGCTCGTCACGCACGCCGGCCTCTTCGATCTCCGCGCGTTCTACGGGGTGACCGACTACCCCGGGTTCTTCGGGTCGATGATGGGTGCGCGACCTTGGGAGGGCGACCTCGACCGCCACTCGCCGCACCGCGGCGTGGAGCGCTGGAGGAGCCCGACCCTCGTCATCCACGGCGAGCGCGACTTCCGCGTGCCGATCGGCGAGGCGCTCGCCCTCTTCGAGGCGCTGCAGGCGCACGGCGTCGAGAGCGAGCTGCTCGTCTTCCCCGACGAGAACCACTGGATCCTCAAGCCCCGGAACGTCGAGCAATGGTACGGCCACGTGCTCGAGTTCTTGGACCGCCACCTCCGGCCCGTGCCTCGGGCGCTGCCCGACGGGGGCCCGCGCCACCCGGCTTGAACCTCCGGGCAGGGATACTAGGGTGCCGCCACTCGCATGAGGATGCTGCACATCTTCGCGGAGGAGCCGCCGGCCACGGCGCTCGCGGACGCGCTCTACGTCGACGGGGTCGGTGCGTCCGTCCGCGAGACGCGTGACGGAGAGTTCGCGCTCTGGGTGCACGAAGAAGACGAGATGGAGCGGGCGCAGGCGCTGCTCGCGCGCTTCCTCGCGAGCCCCGACGACCCGATCTTCACCGAGCGCCAGCGCGCCGCGAGGGCCCAGCGGAAAGCCGAAGAGGCCCGCGAGAAGCAGATCCAGAAGCGGGTCGAGCGCGTACGCACGCAGCTCGAGCGCGCCGACGGCCCGCCGCTGATGACGTACGCGATGATCGCGATCGCGGTGGGCTTCTACCTGCTCGCCGAGGTGCGCCCCGAGATCGCGCGGGAGCTCGTGCCTCGGGGCAGCGGTCGGACGATGACCGAGGCCGTCCTGAACGGGCTCACGAGCCGTCCGTGGACCTTCCTCACACCGGTCTTCGTCCACGGCGGGTTGCTCCACCTCATCTTCAACGTCTTGTGGGTCCGGCAGCTCGGCATGCTCGTGGAGCGCGCGCACTCCCCGTGGCGCCTGCTGCTCATGACCGCCGTCTTCGGCATCTCGGGCGTCGTGCTCGAGCTCTTCTGGTCGGGCTCGCTCGCGGTGGGCCTCTCGGGCGTGGTCTACGGCCTGCTCGGCTACCTCTACTTCCGGGGCAAGTTCGACCCGCGCTTCCCCTTCGTCATCCCACGCACGACGATGCTCTGGATGATGGCCTGGTTTGCGCTCTGCTTCTTCCCTGGCTTCCCCGTCGCCAACGGCGCGCACACCGCGGGCCTCGTGCTCGGCTCAGCTTGGGGTTACCTCGCCTCGGGCGACCTCGGCCGCCGCGCGAAGCGGTGACGCGATGAGCGCGGCCCAGCGCGCGTTCGTGTACGCCTTCTCGCTCCTCGTGCTCGGGGCGATGCTCTCGCCGCTCGCGCGCCACCCCGACGAAGACTCCTTCCCGCTCAGTACCTACCCGATGTTCTCGCGCGAGCGGCCTCGCGAGATGACGATGACCCACGCGGTCGGCGTCGACGCGGAGGGACGCACCGAGCCGCTCTCGCCGCGCCTCAGCTCTGGCAACCGCGAGGTGCTCCAGTCGATGGTCGTCCTGCAGCAGGCCGTGCACGGCGGGCGCGCCCAGGCGCAATGCGAAGCGATCGCGGCGCGCGTCGCCGAGGCGCGCCCGCACCTCGCGCAGGTCGTGATCGAGACGATCACCTTCGACGCCGTCGCCTACTTCGAAGAAGACCGTCGCGAGCCCGACGTCCGTGACGTCCACGCGCGCTGCGAGGTGCCCCGATGAGCGCGCTCGACGCCTTCTGGATGCCGAGCACGCCCGCGCGCCGGCTCGCGACCCTGCGCGTGCTCGTGGGCGGCTACGGGCTCGTCTACGTGCTCGTGCGCCTACCGCACCTGCTCAGCTACGCGCTCGACGACGTCGCCCGCTTCGTCCCGGTCGGGCCCGTGACGCTCGCGCCCGCGCCGACCCTGCCCTGGCTCTACCAGCTCCTCGTCGCGCTCGTCGTCGTCACGAGCGCGACGTTCTTCCTCGGCGTGAGGCATCGATGGCTCGCGCCCGCGCACGCGCTCCTGCTCACCTGGGTGCTCAGCTACACGAACAGCTGGGGCAAGATCCTCCACACCGACAACCTCTTCTTGGCGCACGTCGTCGTCCTCGCCTTCGCGCCGGCCGCCGACACGCTCTCCCTCGACGCGCGGGGCCGCGCGGAGCCTCCGGACTCGCCGCGCTACGGCTGGGCGCCGCGGCTCATGGTCGCGGTCGCGGCGTCGGCCTACCTGCTCGCGGGCGTCGCGAAGCTGCGCGGGAGCGGCGCGCACTTCGTCGGCGGCGAGACGCTTCGCAACTTCATCGCCTTCGACAACGCGCGCAAGATCGAGCTCGGCGACCTCTACTCGCCGCTCGGCGCGGCGCTCGTGCCCTACCCCTCGCTCTTCGTGGGGCTCGCATGGTTCAGCCTCGCGCTCGAGCTCGGCGCGCCGCTCGCGCTCCACCCCCGCGTCGGCCGCCCTTGGGCGCTGGGCATGTGGGGCTTCCACCTCGGCGTGCTGGCGCTGATGGCGATCGGCTTCGTGTACCCGCTGAGCTTCATCGCCTTCGCGCCGCTCTTCGACGTCGAGAAGCTCTGGACCCGCCGCCCGCTCCGCGGGCTCGCGAGGCGTCTGGGCGTCGGAGACTGACGCTTCGCGCTCCCAGTGGACGGAGCGGCGGTGGATGGCCTGGTGCCTGCCGGCCTCGACGGGAGGGAGATGGCGCCACCCCCTCGTCCCCCCGCTTCCGCGTCGTCCCCCTCCCCCCTCGCCGCGCCCCGCCGCTGGCGCTACTCTTCCTCCCAAGGGATCGGCCGCTCGGGGGTCTCTCCTCCGACCGCGCGCGGGTAGACGCCCGCAGGAGGCAACGTGGAGGGGTCATGCGGGAGCTGATGGTGTGGGTGGCGCTCTTCCTTCTCCTCGAGGGAGTCCACGCCGTCCCCATCGACGCGGCGTCCGGCGGCGACGCGCGCCTCGTGGGCGACGACCCGAACGCCTACGCCTCGACGCTCAACGCCGAGCTCACCTTCGAGAACCCCCGCTCCCCGTCTGGGTGGGGCAGCCTCGACCTCTCGGCCTCGCCGCAGCGCGACGAGGTCCGCGTGGACGTCGTGCTCGGGACCCCGACGGTGGCGCGACGCTTCACCTGCGGGACCCTCGCGGTGGTCATCGACGGCGCGGGCGAGTCGGTGAGCGCCTCCGAGGTGGGGACGCCCATGAGCGGCGGCCACTTCGACGCCGTCACCGCGCGGCTGACCATCGACCACGTCCGCCGGATGGTGTCCGCCCGCGACGTCGCGCTCGAGGTCTGCGGCGAGCGCTTCGACCTCCGCGCGACCGACCGGACACGCCTCGAAGACTTCGTGCGTCGCTTCGACGACCTCGCGACCAACGACGGCCCCTCCCTCCCCTTCCCGCCCCCCGAGCTCGGCCCCGAGCACGAGTGGCCGATCCACGATCCGGCCTTCTTCGGCGGCCCGCCGACGCCGAGCTGACGCGCCCGGCTCGCCTCCGCGGTCCGCCGACGCCACGTGGAGGGGCCGCGACGCTCCCTGCGCCGGGCGACCCGAGCTGGCACGTCTCGCCCGATGCGCCGCGACGCTCCCTGCGCCGGGCGACCCGAGCTGGCACGTCTCGCCCGATGCGCGGGATTTCTGCTCGCCCGTCGCTTTTTCTCTCCCGCTTCAGAGGTCCTTCAGACCTGCCGCGTTCCAATGCACGAGGCGACGAGAATCCCGCCTCGAAAGGAACCCGCCATGAAGAACCTCCTCCTCGGCACCGCCCTCTCGCTCGCGACCACCTTCCCCGTCCTCGCCCAGCCCCGGAACTACAACCCGGACGCTGGCGTCGCTGCCCAGCCCGCCGAGGGCCGCGGGCAGGGCCGTCGCGGCCACGGTCACGGTCACGGCCACCGCAACCCCGAGGCCATGCTCGAGCGCATGACCCAGGACCTGCAGCTCCAGCCGAACCAGGTGCAGCAGCTCCGCCGCATCTTCGACGAGTCTCAGCGCGAGCGCGCGAACCTGCGCGGTCAGCGGACCCCCGAAGCGCGTCAGGCGCACCGCGCGCTGATGGAGCGGACGAAGTCGCGGGTGGACGCGGTCCTCACCCCTGCGCAGCGGACCCGCGCGCAGCAGCTCCGCGAGGCGCGCATGTCGGAGCATATGAACCGACGCCTCGAGCGCATGCAGGAGCAGCTCTCGCTCCAGCCGGCGCAGGTGCAGCGCATCCGGCAGATCCTCACGCAGGCCCAGGCCGAGCGGAGGAACCTAGGCCACGGCCCCGAGCACCGCGACGCGCATCGCGCGCTGCACGAGCGCACCAAGACGCAGATCGACGGCGTCCTCGACGCCAACCAGCGCGCCCGCTTCGAGCAGATGCGCGAGCGGCGCGGTGAGCGCGGCCACCGAGGGCCTCGTGGGCCCAGAGGTGAGCGCGGCGAGCGCGGTGCGCGCGGTCCGCGGACCTTCTGACCGCCCTCGACCCCCAACGATGACGAAGCCCGTCGCGCCGCGGCGGGCTTCGTCGCGTCACGAAGCCAGTGCAAGGGCCGCGTGCATGGGCATCGGCGCCTTTCTGTTACGCTGCCGACGTGAACCAGACTCCCCAACCTGGCTCTGGGTGCTCGGGCCGAGCTCGGCGCGCACGAAGGGTCCACGTCCTCGGGGCGGGCGTCGCGCTCGCGACGCTGCTCTGGGGCTGCGCGGACGGGAACAACCCCGCTCACCGACGCGATGGCGGCGCGGTGGGGATCGACGCGGGCGGGGCCGATGGCGGCCCGAGCGATGGCGGATCTGGCGTCGACGCGACGGTCGATGCCAGCGCGGCCCCGGACGGCGGGGGGGCTGACGGCGGCGCGTGCGCTGCGCCGCTGACCCGGTGCGGCGGCGCCTGCGTCGACGTGATGACCGACGTGAACGCGTGCGGCGGCTGCGGGCGTGTCTGCGAGGCCCCCATCGGAGGCTCACCGCGCTGCGCGAGCGGGACCTGCGAGACGGAGTGCCCGGCGGGTCAGACCGACTGCGGCGGGACCTGCCGGACGACCAGCGAGGCCTGCTCGGCCGGCGTGGGCGCGTGCGCGCGCGCGGGCGTCACGGTCTGTTCGCCGACCGGGACGAGCTGCGGCGCGACGCCCGGCACCCCGCAGGCCGAGACTTGCAACGGCATCGACGACGACTGCGACGGCCAGATCGACGAGGGGCACCGCGCGGTCTTCCGCGAGACCACGTACACCCAGCTCTCGACGCACCACTCCCCGTGCAACGGCTCGACCGAGCGCTGGGGCCGCAACTGCTTCGCGGCGTCCCACCGCGCATGCGCGGCATTCAGCGCCTGCGTGCAGAGCGGCTTCGGGCCCGTCGAGAACAACCTCGACTACGCGCCCACCGTCTGCGCCGAGGCGTCGGTCCGCAACCTCACCTACGCCCAGCTGGCGGCGCAACACCCGCCGTGCGACGGCAGCTTCCCGAACGGCACCGCGAGCGCCGACTGCAACGCCGCGATCCACCGCTGGTGTCGCGCGAACGGCTTCGTGACCGGGTGGGGCCCCGTCGAGAACGCCGCGCCCAACGTCGCCGTCGCCTGCTCGGCGCGCGCCGAGGTCATCAACACGACCTTCGCGGTGCTCGCGTCGCATCACCCGGCGTGCGATGGCACGAACGAGCGGTGGGGCCCGAGCTGCCACGCAGCCATCCACCGCTTCTGCAACGCGCGCGGTCGACGCGGCGGCTTCGGCCCCCTGGAGAACAGCGGCGGCTCCGCGACCGTCGGGTGCGTGCTCGACTGAGGCGCGCCGAACGTTCCGCGCTCAGCGCCGACGGCGGATCGCGAAGAGCAGGAGCGCTGGCAGCCAGAGCGCGGCGGGGCCGCTCGTCGCGCGGCAGCCACACCCGCCAGGGAGCGAGGGCGCGCCGACGCCAGCGTCCGCCGGCCCCGCGTCCTCGGTCCCGGCGTCGACCGGGAGCATCCCGACGCCTTCGCCGTCGAGCAGGATCGTCGTCACGCAGGCGTCGGGGTCGCTCGAGCGGACGAGCAACATCGCGCTCCGGGCGCCGCCGTCGACGGGCGCGAAGCGGATCGGGAGGGAGACCCGCGAGCTCGGCGGGAGCGTGTGGCGGCCCGACTCGACGTGGAAGGGCGGGCCCGGGGCCTGCACTTCGATCTCGAGCACGGCGTCCCCGTCGTTGTGGAGCGTGACCATGCGGGTCTGCTCCTCCCCTGCGGGGACGACGCCGAAGTCGACGCGCATCCCCGGCTCGACGCGGAGATCGCCGAACGGGACGTAGACCTCCGCCGGCTCGAAGCGGGTCGTGCCCATGAGATCGAGGAGGTTCAGCGGGATCTCCGCGATCGGGAGATCGAAGCGCGTGCCGACGACCTCGACGTAGAGGCCCGGCCGGAGCACGACGCCGCCCCGCCAGCGCAGCTCGCCCTCGGGCAGGACGGTGACGTCCATGCCGCGGCCATAGCCGCCCTCGGGGCTGAGCATCCGGAAGATCTGCAGCTCCTCGGTGATGACGTCGTCGCCTGGCGTCACGAGGATGTGCTGCGTCTGGTAGGTGGCGCCGAGCGCGAGCGCTGCGCGGACCTCGAAGCCGCCGTCGACGCCGGGGATGGGGATGAACGAGCCGAGCCCGACGTTCAGCACGCGGATCGACGAGGTCTCGTCGTAGAGCGAGATCGGCCGCGGGTCGGCGTCCGGAAGCACCCATGGGTCGAAGGTGGCCTCGTCGCGGGCCATCAGGTCGCGAAGCGCCGCGGGCAAGATGGGGATGTCTCCGCTCCACGAGTAGCGGATGCCCGCGACGGTCACGTCGAAGCGGATCTGCGCGATGATCTCGATGCCGTACTCGATGCCGAAGCGTCCGCCGCCCGGGGTCCCGACGACGCTGGTCATCACGGGGATGGGCCACTCCGAGACGAGGGCGCCGTTGAGCTCGACCTCGCTCTCGCCGGCGACGCGCACGCCGAAGCGCACCTGCAGGGGCGATCCGGCGGGCACCCAGCCGCTGTCGAGGTCGATCGCCCGAAAGAGCATGTCGCGATGGCTGAACGCGAGCTCCTCGACGTTGCGCGTCTCGGGGCAGCGCGGTCCCGCCACCTGCGCGGCCGCCGGAGCAGGGGACGACGCGAAGAGCGCGCACGCGAGCACGACGGAGCCCCGAAGCCAAGCACACCCAAATCCCATGGGGGCAAGCTTCTCCCGAGGGCGGGGTGGTCGACAAGGGGGGGCGAACGAAGCTCGCGTCCAGCGGGGGTCTGACGCGGTCTGAGTCCTCAGCGACGCGGTCTCCGCGACGTCTCGGTCTCGGCCTCGGTTGCGCGTACATCTCGGTCTCGGTCTCGGTTGCGCGTACGTCTCGGTCTCGGTCTCGGTTGCGCGTACGTCTCGGTCTCGGTCTCGGTTGCGCGTACGTCGCGGGAGAGAGTTGTTCGCGTCTTCGTGCGCTCACGGCGGGGGAGGACACGCCTATCCGTTCGAGCGATCTTCGGGGCTCCCGGTGCCCTTCGCGCGCGATGGACTCGCGGTGCCCCCGGTTCTGCGTGGATCGGACGACGGCTCTTCGCCCCCGGATTCGTGCGAGCGACTTCGGACGGCGACGCACGCCCGGTGCCTTCGGACGTTCGATGGACATCACGCCTGGAAATAGAAAGTAGGGTCGGAGGCGAGCGCCGTCGTGAGCTGCGCGCACGACAGCGCTCGCAGGGTCCGAGGCGCGAGAGGTGGCGACGTCCCGTGTCGAGAGTGCGGCGGTCTTCCGGAACGGAGGATGGGCTTGCCCGCTCCGCGCTGAGGCGCTGCGCTCGGCAGGTGGGTCGACAAGCCGTCGGGTCGGCGGCGCGGACTCGGACGGTCGCGGACTCCATCCCGTGTCCGGTTCCGCAACGCTGCCGGTCTACGCGCGTGCTCGTCCACGGCCACGTACGTCCACGTCCACGTACGTCCACGTACGTCCACGTCCACGACGTCCACGTCCACGTCCACGTACGTCCACGTCCACGTCCACGTCCTCGTCCACGTGCGCGTGCGCGTGCGCGACCAGAAACGTCCGGCGAGGTCTCACCGCGGCGAAGCGCTGGTTTCTTCGTCGGACACGGACGCGACGGGATGGATCTGCCGCACCTGGTCACGAACTTCAGGGGAGCTGTGCTCAGCTTCCTATGAGGGGCTGTCGCCAGCCCCTCCCCCACGGGGCATGAAGCCCCGCGGGGCCCCCTCCGACGAGCCACGCTCGCTTCGCTCGCTGCGCGCCGTCCGGTAGGGCGGCTTGCGAAATCGGCCAAGCTTCTTTTCAACGCCCAAGCGCACCTCGAGGCCTCCTGCGCGAACCTCGGCTTCGTGCGCGTGGGCGAGCCATACGACGAAGATGGCATCCCGCACGTCGGCATGCGTCGCTGAGCCTGCGGGTCGGAGCTGGGTCGGCGCTGGGCCGGAGCCGTCGGCTCAGATCAACACGCCGCCCACGGCCGGGACGACGACGTAGACGTTGCGTCGGTCGAGGACGGTGTCGGTTCCGGGCTCGAAGACCTCGATGTAGGCGCGGAAGATCTGCACGAAGGTCTGCTCGGGCAGGAAGTCGTTCCGGAAGGCCACCTCGAAGGTGATCGTCGTCCCGCCGCCGACCCCGTAGAACGTGGTCGCGTCGAAGCTCGTCGCGCGCGTGGCGCGCAGAGGTCGCACGGCCTGGATGAAGCGGCGGGCGTCGACCGCGTCGCTCTCGTCGTCGAGGGTGCGGCTCGTGACGTCCTGCCGCGCAGCACCGACGAGATCGAGGATGCCGTCGACGACGGCGCCGCTGACCGATCCGCCCGGCGCGTTGTAGACGGTCAAGGAGCCCGCCGCCGAGCGCGAGCTCGTCGCGGTCGCGAGCGCCTCGAGGTGCGGGCGCGCCGCGTTCGGCAGCGGGATCGGGATCGGGATGATCGAGATCGGGTCGACGGCGGCGCCGACGATCTTCACGTCGTGCGCGTTGAGCGCGGCGACCATCTCGGTCCAGGTGCGCGCGGTGACGCCCGAGTAGGCGTTCGCGCCGCCGGGGCCGTTGTGCATCTCGGCGTCGGTCACGACGACGATGATCGGGTGGCTGTCGAAGCGGAAGCAGGCCTCACCGAAGCCGTCGGGGCAGCCCCCGCTCACCGCGCGGTAGAGCGCCTCGACGGTCGACTCGGGGCCGTCGTTTCCGCCGCCTGCGCGGAGCCCGTTGAGCGCCGACTGCACCCTCGACACGTCGTCGGTCATCTCCTGTCGGACGATGAACGGCCAATCCCCCGGGTCGCCGTAGGGGGCGACCGGGAAGTCCCGATAGTCGCCGACGCCCATCACGGAGTCGACGATCGCGTCGTTGATCGCGGGGACGATCATGGTCGAGAGCGAGCTGCGGACGTTGCCGATGGCGGCGCCCATGCTCCCCGTCGTGTCGACGAGGAAGAAGATGTCGGCGCGACCGAGGCGGGCGGTGAAGTCGAGCTCGCGGAGCTCGGTCGGCGCCTCGAAGGGCAGGACCACGTAGAAGTCGGTCGGCGGGATGGTGCTGTTCGGGTCGAGCGGGTCGGTCCCGGCGAGGATCTCCACGCCGTCCGGCACGCCGTCCCCGTCCGTGTCCGGGTTGTGTGGGTCGGTGCCGAGGCGGATCTCCTCGTCGTCCGGGATCCCATCGCCGTCCGAGTCGAGCCCCCGCGGCGGCCCCGTATCCGGGCGCGGACCGACGTCGACGAGCACTGGGTTGCCGGGCCCCGAGTCGCTCATCGGATCCGTCGTCCCAGCGTCGCGGCTGCCGCTCGGCCGGCCGCTCCCGCCCGAGGGGCTGCATCCACCGAGCGCGAAGAGGAGCGCCCACACACCAACCCGCGAACCGCGCTGCATTCCGAGCTTCATGCGCCCTCCGACGAAAGGAAGACGCTACCGAGCAGCGGCCCTCGCGAACGTGATTCTCCGCACGCCGACCCGTGAGAACGGCTTTCACCACGTGCGCGCGTGGATGGTCGCGCCTCGCGACCCAGGATCCGTTTCTCGGACTTGCTCCGCCTGATCCCTCGATCGGCTGTCAGCCTTCCCGAACCCAGGAGCGGTGACGCGGTCCATCTCTACGGCGCGACGAGCTCCTCGGTTCGGGGCTCCGCGCGGACCCCTCGCGGCAGCTCCCACTCCTCGACGCACCAACGCCGCCACGCGGCGCGGTGCAGCGCGCGCAGCGCACGCGACGAGCCGAGCAGCGCATCGCGCTCGGCCGCGTCGAGCCCTGCGGGGCCCACCTCGACGGCGCGCGCCACGAGCTCGTCGTCGACCGGCGCCTCCTGGCGCTCGGCGTCCGCGCACACACGCGCGCAGAGCACGGGGTCGAGCACCAGGTCTCGGAAGCGCGACGCGTGGTCCGCGTGGTAGTAGCCGCGCCGCGCGTCGAGCGCGCGCACCACTGGCGGGGGCGCGTTCTCGACCGGCGTGCCCAAGATCCCCGCGCGCGCGAGGGCACGACCGGCCGCCTCGGATCCGAGCGCCGCTGCGATGGGGATCGCGAGCGCCCAGGGCAAGGCGATGGGCAGCACGTAGGGCAACGCGCTCGGCGCGAGCGCGCTCGTCACCGCCGTCGCCGTGACGCCGAGCGCGGTCGCGAGGAGGCTGCGGGCGTCGACCGCGGCTGCGAACGCGCCGTCCGCGACCCGTCGTTGAGGGCCCCACCCGACGGCAGCCCCCGTCACGACCTCGAGGACGAAGGTGGTGTGCGCGAGCATCATCAGCGGCGCGAGCACGAGCGAGACCACCAGCTCGAGGAGCGCCCCGAGGAGCAGGCGCGCAGCGCCGCCGAAGGCCGGCGCCCGGGCGAGCGCGTGGGCGAGGCCGACGAGCCGCGGCGCGAGGAGCAGACCGAGCGCCGCGACCGCTAGGCCGAGGAGCGCGCGCGGGCTCGCGATCTCGCCCGTCATCGCGTGGACGGCGCCGAGGACGAGGAACAAGAGCCAGAGCGGAGAGACGAGGTACGCCACCGCGCCGAGCAAGAGGTGAAGCCGGCTCCTCGCCGCGAGCCCGTGCGCGAGCACCAGGCGGAGGTGCTGCAGGTTGCCTTGGCACCAGCGGCGATCCCGGACGAGGAAGTCTCGGAGCGTTGGCGGCGGCTCCTCGTACGACTCGCCGAGATCGTCCGCGATCCGCACCTCCCAGCCGCCGCGCCGGAGCAAGGCGGCCTCGACGAAGTCGTGGCTCAAGATGGTCCCGCCGAGCGGCGGCGCGCCGCTCAGGGTCGGCAAGCCACAGCAACGCACGAAGGCCTCCGTGCGCACGATCGCGTTGTGCCCGAAGTAGTTGCCGTCGGGTCCGCTCCAGCCCGCCAGACCGCTGGTCAGCAGCGGCCCCCCGATGGCGTGTCCGAGCTGGAGCGCTCGAGCGAAGAGCGTCTCGCCGCCGCGCAGCTCGATGGGCGCCTGCAGCAACCCGAGCCGCGGGTTCGCCTCCATGCGACGCACCAGCTCGACCAGCGTCGACGCGCCGACGAGGCTGTCGGCGTCGAGGACGACGACGTAGCGATAGCGCGAGGCGTGGCGGACGAGGAGCTCCGCGAGGTTCCCGGCCTTCTTGCCGACGTTGTCGTGGCGCCGACGGTAGAAGACGGGCACGCGCTCGCCCGCCTTGCTCGCGAGCCGCCGCCAGGCGCGCACCTCGTCGGCCGCGCGCCGCGGGTCTTGGGTGTCGCTCGCGACGAAGATCTCGAACGCCTCGGCGCCGGGGGCCTCGAGAAGCTCGCTCCGCATCGCCTCCAGGGCAGCGAAGACCCGCTCGGGATCCTCCTCGTAGATCGGCATGACCAGCGCGGTCCGCGGTAGCGGCCCGGCGGACCGCTCGACCGCCGGCCCCCGGCGCTGGCGCCACGCGCCGATCACCACGAGGCCGAGCGACAAGCCATGGAGCGCGATGAGGATTCCGAAGAGGCCGGCCCACAGGCTCGCCACGAGACCGCCGCCCGCGGCCTCGGCGAACGCGCACGCGCCGCCGAGGCCGAGCGCGGCGCTCGGGATCAGCCCGAGGATCCAGCGCAGCCGCGGTCGTCTCAACGGCTGCGCGTCGAGCCGCGCCTCGCCGACGAGCGCCGCGTGGGCGGCTCGCAGCGCCGCGCGCTGCGCGACGTCGTCGCTCAACAACGCGTCGGGGCACCGGTCGAAGGCGCGACGGAGCGCCGCGCCTTCGACGTCAGCCTCACGTGCGCCTGGTGCGAGCACCTCCTCCGCCCAGCGCTCGAGGCGCTCCTGCGCATGCTCGACGAGCGCCGCGGGATCCGCCGCGTCGCCGTCGGGGAGCTCCGCCACGAGCCGCTCGACCCGCGCGTCGATCGCCTCGTCGTCGAGCGGCGCCAGCGCCGACAGGAGCGCGCGCAGCCTCCGGCGCGCGTCGACCCCGCGCGGCGCTCGAACGTGACTCGACACGGTCGTGACGAGCGCGCGCTCGTCCTCCGAGATCGCGAGCCGAGGGACCGTCACGAGAGGCCCTCGGGCTGCCAGAGATACGCGAGCGTCTCGCCCAACGCGCGATCACCGCGGTGCAAGAACGCGCGGAGCTCGACGTCGGGCGCCTCGGCCCGGACCCGGAACGCGAGGCGCCAGGTGCGCCCGACGCGCTCCGTGCGCACGTCGTGCGCGGCGCCTCCCGCGACGTCGACCCGCGCGTCGAGCGCGTCCACCCCCTCGAGGCTCGCCCCGGCCCAGTCGATGACGAAGAGGCCGTCCGCCGGACCGTGCGCGTCGGGACGCACCGTCGCCTCGGGGCGACCGAGGCGCATCGCCACGACGTGCGCGCCGCCGTCGGTCGTGGGGACCTCTCCGAGCTCGACGCGGTAGCGATAGCGATAGCGTCGCTCACGCGCGTCGGGGACGAAGAGCGCGCCGATGTTGTCGTCGGTCTCGAGGCGCGTCGCGATCTCGAGCAGCCTCACCTCACCACCGCCGAAGTCGGAGAGCGGCGTGACGAACGCGCTCGGCCGACGCTCGTAGTGGGACTCGGTGTCCTGGTAGCTCGCGAAGTCCCGGTCGCGCTGCACGAGGCCGAAGCCTCGCGGCTGATCGAGTCGAAACGACGACATCGTCGTGCGCGGGGGGTTCCGGAGCGGGCGGAAGATCCGTTCGCCGTTCGCGGCGTGCAGCACGAGCCCGTCAGAGTCGTGCACCTCGGGACGAAAGTCGTCGAAGCGGCCCGCCGCCTCCTCGCCGAAGAGGAACATGCTGGTCAGCGGGGCGAGCCCCAGCGCGCCGACGGGTCGGCGAAGGTGAACCTCCGCGTCGATCTCGAGGAGGGTCGAGCCCGCGTCCCGCCGGCGCGCGAGCCCGCCCTCGAACGAGAGCGTGAAGTGGAACGCGCCCTCCACGCTCGGGCCGCGGACCTCCGCGACGAGGTGGAGCGCCTCGTCGTCGGGTCTCGGGCGGACGAGGTGGAGCGCGACGATCTCCGGGAACTCCTCGGGCCGGTCGGGCAACCCCGTGTCGATCGCGAGGCAGCGGCCCGAGAGCCCGTACGCTTGGCCGCGACCGAGCGAGCGAAAGTACGTGGCGCCGAGGAAGACGAGGACCTCGTCGCGATACGCCGGAGTGTTGAGCGGCGCGTGCACGCGCAAGCCCGCGAAGCCGAGCCCCGCGAAGCGCGCCGGGTCGAGGCCCTCGGGGTACTCGAAGAGCGCGGGGTCGAAGGTCAGGCGGCGCGAGGCGTCGTCGTGGACGTGCACCTCGACGTCGCGCCCGTAGTAGAAGCCGCGGTGGAAGAGCTGGGCCTCGAAGTGGCCGGGTTCGCCGCGCCAGAGGCTGCGCTCGGGGCGAAAGCGGATCTGCCGATAGAGGTCGTAGGAGATGCCGCGAAGCTCCGGCGGCACCTCGGGCGACGGCGCGATCGGGGCTCGTCGCAGACGTCGTCGGGCGCGCGCGGCGGCGGCGGCGAAGATCTCCTCGGCGCGCGCCGCGGGCGTCGACGCGCGAGCGTGGGTGGGAAACGTGGCCGGAGCGCACGCGGAGGCGAGCAACGCGGCGCCGACGCGGCGGAGGAACGGACGTCGTCCGAGTGACATGCGGCGGCGGTGTCAGCAGCAACCGTGCCGGTCGTCCGCGCTCGACGTACGCCCCGCTCCGCGCCGCGGCCTCCGCGGGATCCTCTTTCGAGCACGCATCGCCAGCCACGGCGGCGCGCCCCTGGGTCGCGGGGTTCGGCGAGCGTTCCTTCGTGCTCCCCGACGCCTGCTCGAAGCGCGCGCTCGAGGTCGTCACGCGTGGAGGGTGGGCAGGCTCGTCCCGCACGGGCGCCACAGGCGAGGCGCATCGCCCCGCCCCAACCTGCAGTACGACACCGTGCTCGAAGGTCCTGGGAGGGGCCCGCGGGGTGGCGCGGATTTCGCAGAGCGGCGGCGCGCATGTCCTCGAGGAGCGCGTCCGCCGCGCCAGATCGTACGCTCGACTACGCCGCGCGCTCCGTCCTCGGGACGCTCGCGCCCAGCTCGCAGGCGGAGGGCGATCTGAAGACCTTCGTCGCCGAGCGCGCGCTGCGGCATTGCTGGGAGGGCTTGCGCCAATACCTCGCCATCCGGGTGCCCTCGCCTGCGCTCGGGGCGGTCCTCTTGGACCTCGAGTCGTTCGCCGACCGCGGCCTGCTGAGCGAGCCCCCGAGCGCGCGTGCGCACCTCTTCCGCCGCGCGCACGAGCGGGCTGCCCTCCCCGCCGACGCGCGCCCGACGCCGCGCTGGTGGCGTCCCCCGAGCGCGCGCCACGCGAAGGACCTCGAGAGGTTGCGAGCCGCGCTGCGCGACGACGACGACGCGGACGCCTTCGAGATCGCCGAGCTGACCTTCGCGCGGCGGCTCGACGCGGCCGAGGTCGCCTTCGTCATCCGCCGCCCGCCGGCCTCGGTGGAGGAGGTCATCGCGTCGATCCGCGACGTCGCGCGGCGCATCCTCGGACCATACCCCGCGAGCCGCAGCGGACAGCTCGATGACGCCCTCCTCGAGGCGTTCGCGCTCGAGCCCTCCGCGCGGCGACCTCGCGCGCGCCCGCTGCTCCCGCTCGGGGCCGTCGTCGCCGAGCGCTACCGGGTCGACACCCACCTCGGCTCCGGCGCGTTCGCCGACGTGTACCGCGCCGCCGATCTCGAGGTCCCTGGCCACGTGGTCGCCCTGAAGCTCTTCCGCGCCCCTTCGGTCGACGAGGACGCCCGCGAGATCGCGCTCCGGGAGCTCCGCCTGATCGCGAGCGTCTCCCACCCCTCGGTCGTCCAGTTCAAGGACCACGGGTGGCACGACGACCGCTTTTTCTTCGTGATGCCCTTCCACCGCGGCCAGACGCTGCGCGAGCGGCTGGCGACGGGGCCCCTGAACCGCGCCGAGGCGCGGCGCATCTTCGTGCCGCTCGCGCACGCGCTCGCCGCGATGCACGACGCCGGGGTCCGGCATCAGGATGTCAAACCAGACAACATCCTGCTCGCGCAGCTCCACGCCGGCGACGACGAGTCGCTCCTCCCCGTCCTCCTCGACCTCGGCGTCGCGGCCAAGGACGCCGAGAGCGTGCTCGCCGGCACGCCGACGCACCTCGCGCCCGAGGTCGCCGCGCGCTTCGCGCGCGAGCCCGATCCGCCGGCGATCACGGGGAAGGCCGACGTCTTCTCGTTGGCGCTGACCTTGAAGAACGCGCTCGCCCCCGAGGAAGAGGAGACCGTCCTCGCGGGCGCCGTGGACGCCTTCGTCGCCGATCGCGCGCGCCGCGCGCCGCGCCCGCCGTCACGCCCGGACCTGCGCTTCCTGCGGGACAGCTTCGAGCGATGGCTGCACCTCGCGCCCGACGAGCGCCCGACGGCGCACGAGCTGGCGCGCGAGCTCGCCCGCCTCACGGCCCCCGAAGAGCAGCGCGCGCGGCGCCTCGCGGCGATGCGCTGGGGCCTGCCCGTGCTCGTCATGCTGGCCGTCGTCTTCGGCGCGGTGGTCTTCGTGCTCGGGCGGGAGACCGAGCTTCAGCGGATCGAGGCGACGCAGGCGAGAGAGCTCGCGACGCTCGAGCGACTGCGCGCCGAAGAGGCCCGCGACCGCGCGGCGCGCGTCCGCGCCGACCTCGCGGAGGCGCACGAGCGACGCCTCGCGCTCGAGGCGGACGTCGAGCGGCTGCAGGCCGAGTACACGACGAGCCGGCTCACCCGCGAGGAGCTCGCGTCGAAGCTCGCGCACGCTGAGCGTGGGCTCGCGCTCGTACGCGAGGAGGGCGCGATGGAGGTGGCGCGCGTCCAAGGCGAGCTGCGCCGGATGCGGGAGTCGCGGGATCTCACCCTCGGCGAGCTCGACCGCGCGGGCGAGGTGCTCCGCGCCGAGCAGGGCCGCGCGAACGCGCTGCGCGCGCAGGTCGAGACGCTCAGCGCCGAGCTGGCGGAGGCGCAGACGTCGAGCCGCGCGGCCACGCGACGCGTCGGGGAGCTCGAGCAGACGCTGAGCGCGCTCCGGGCGAGCCTCGACGACCTCGACCACCCGCACCCCGCCGACGGCGAGCCCTGACCGGCCGCGACGCGCCAGTCGACGTGGGCGCCGACGCTGGTACGCTCCGCGGGTGATCGCGGCCAACATCCTCGAGCTCATCGGCCACACCCCCATCGTGCGCCTCAACCGGATCGTTCCCGACGGCAGCGCCGAGGTGCTGGTCAAGCTCGAGGGCTTCAACCCCGCCGGCTCGACGAAGGATCGCATCGCGCTGGCGATGATCGAGGCCGGCGAGGCCGAGGGGACGCTCCGACCCGGCGACACCGTCGTCGAGCCTTCCTCCGGCAACACCGGCATCGGCCTCGCGCTCGTCTGCGCGGTGAAGGGCTACGCACTCGTGATCACGATGCCGGACGACGCGTCGCTCGAGCGCCGGCGCCTGCTCGAGCACTACGGCGCCCGGATCGTGCTCACCCCGGCGAAGAAGCTGATGCCGGGCGCCATCGACGAGGCCCGCGCCATCGTGCGAGACAACGCGCGGTGCTTCATGCCCCAACAGTTCGACAACCCCGCGAACCCTCGCGCTCACCGCGAGCGCACCGCCCGCGAGATCCTCGAGGCGACGGAAGGCCGCCTCGACGCCTTCGTCGCGGGCGTCGGGACGGGAGGCACCCTCACGGGCGTCGGCCGAGCGCTGCGCGACGCGCTCCCGGACGTGCACCTCGTGGCAGTCGAGCCCGAGCGCTCGCAGGCGCTCGCGGGCAAGGCGACGGGGCCCCACGGCATCCAAGGCCTCGGCGCCGGCTTCGTGCCGTCGATCCTCGACCGCTCGCTCATCGACGAGATCCTCGCCTGCCCCGATCGGGCGGCCTACGAGCACGCACGGAAGCTCGCGCGGCTCGAGGGCATCAGCGCCGGGTTCAGCGGTGGCGCGGCCGTCTGCGGCGCCCTCCGCGTCGCCGCGCGGCTCGGCGAGGGCAAGCGCGTGCTCGCGATGGTCCCGGACTGCTGGGAGCGCTACGTGAGCGTCGCCGAACCGGGCCTCGATCCCGTCGGCCTCGACTTCGTGATCTGACGTGAAGCCTTCGTCGATGCACACCCGCACGCTCCGCACGCACCACACGCAGCTCCGCACGCAGCCGCTCCGCTTGCTCCGCGCGCAGCCGCCACGCACGCAGCCGCTCCGCACGCAGCCGCTCCGCACGCAGCCGCTCCGCATGCTCCGCACGCAGCCGCTCCGCACGCAGCCGCTCCGCACGCAACCGCCCCGCGTGCTGCCGGTCCGCATGCTCCGCACGCAGCCGCTCCCCACGCAGCCGCCTCGCCGCCTGTCCGTCGCTCCGCGAGGCGAGGTGCGCGCATGAAGCAGCTCCCCGGCCTCCTGCTCTGCGCCGGCATCGCGCTCGCGGCCGGGGCGCTCCAGTCGCTGCCCTTCCCGCCCTTCACGCTCGCGGACGGCACGCACCCGGTCGACGGCATCCTGCTCGCGATCGTCCTCGGCATCACCTTGCGGCAGCTCGTGACGCCGCCCCCATGGCTCGTCCGCGGGATTCAGGCCGCCGCCAAGAACGTGCTCCCCTTCGGAATCGTCCTCCTCGGCGCGAAGCTCGACTTCGTCGACGTGATGCGCGTCTCTGGGCAGGCGCTGGTCATCAACGTCACGTGCGTGCTGGTCGCGCTCTTCGTCACGCTCTGGCTCTGCCGCCGCTTCGAGGTCCCTCGCAACCTCGCCATCCTCATCACCATCGGCACCGCCATCTGCGGTGGCACGGCGATCGTCGTGGTCGCGCCCGTCATCGAGGCCGACGACCGCGACACCGCCTTCGCGGTCGGGACCGTCACGCTCTTCGGCCTGATCGCGATCGTCGCGTTCCCGATCCTCGGGCACGCGCTCTCGCTCGACGACATGCAGTTCGGCGTCTGGGCGGGCACCGGAATCCACGCGACCCCGCAGGTGATGGCCGCCGGCTTCGCGTACTCCGAGACCGCCGGCGACGTGGCGACGATCGTCAAGCTCGTGCGCGTGCTCCTGCTCGCGCCGATGGTGGTCGCGCTCGGCCTCTGGGTCGCCCGCGAGAAGCGGCGCACGCAGGCCCTGCACCTCAAGCAGAAGGTCCCCTTCACGACGCTCTTCCCGCCCTTCGTGCTCGGCTTCTTGCTCGTGGCCGCGGCCGCGTCGCTGCGCCTGCTCCCCAGCTTCACGCTCCACCTCGAGGACAGCGCGCTGTGGAGCGCCGGGGACGTCCCGGTCAGCATCTCGTGGCTCGCCAAGACCCTGAGCATGTTCTTCGTCACGATGGCCATGGCAGGCGTCGGGCTCGGCGTGAACCTCCGCGGCCTCCTGAAGGTCGGCCCCAAGGCCCTCTACGTTGGCCTCGTCGCGACCCTGGTGCTCGCGGTCTTCTCCGCATCGCTCGTGCTCGCGTTCCTCTGACCGCGCGCCGAGCTCGACGCACGACGAGCAGACTGGCGCGGCGCGGCCACGATCAAGGCGTCGACCACGTCACGCGCACCTTCTCGCGGACCAGGACGAACGGTATGGCGAGAAGGAACGACCCGAGTCCGGTAAACCCCATGGGCATCAACCGAGACCGGTTGCTGGTGCCCGGCCCAGAGGTCCACGCAGCAGTGAGGCCCGCCGCCGTGACCATGAGGCCGATCGATGCGATCGCGAGGGCCGCGCCGAAGACACGCATTCCGCGCCGACGGCGGTAGACGACACGCAACGTGGTGTCCAGCTGCAAGTTCGTGAGCTCGATCCATCGTGGGTCACGCGCTCTGCGTCCGACGCCGAGCTCGATCGGGCCAGGGGGCAAGTCGACAGCGCAGATTCCGGTACACAGCAACCGCGCTCCTCGCTGGTCGTCCAGTCGATAGAGCGACAGGTCGGATCGACGGGGGGCAAACGTCAGGCGGACCATCCCGGGCTCCCGCCCACCACCGTTCTGTGCGCGAACGACTTCGGACCGAACGCCTTCGGCTCGCTGGTTGTCGACGCCGCGGTTCGCGTCGAGGACCTCGCACTCGCCGTCGGCCGAGCAACGCTCGCCGGCCGCACATGGAGGGTTGCACGCCGAGACACAGTGGTCTTCGACGCACACGTAGCCGGCGCGACAGAGGGGTAGGCAGTCCGCCCGAGCGTTCGGGACCGAACCGAGCGCGACGGAGAAGAGCACGAGCCCTCTCACCCACCTCATGCGAGCGTCCAGGGCGAGCTCGCGTGGCTCGTGGTCGGTGGCGTTCAGAAGCTCCCCCCCAAACCAGCGAACGCTCCGGCCGGGTTTCCCCTGAGCACCGGATGAAGGGTCACTCGCGAACCGCGAGTTGGTTCGATGAGGAATCGTCGCGCCTGCCGGTGTGTCGCCATCGCATCCCCCGTCAGCATGAAGACCCCCAAGACCCCTGCCACCGTGAGGCCGATGATCGCCTCCGACGGAACGTCGCTCGTGAAGCTGATGCCGAGCACCGCGGCGCCCGCGACCAACGTCGACGCGAGCAGGATCCACCCCGAAACGCGCAACGCAGGGATACCTCGAACGTCGGGATGCATGCGCCGAAGGGCACGCCGACCGGTCCCCGCGATGACGCCGAAAGGTAACGCGACCGCCATCGCCGCGCCGCCGAGAGGTCGTGACACGTCTTCTTCATCGTTCAGCGCGGCCGAGGCGATCCCGAGCCCCAACGTCAGAAACCCACCGATCCACCCGGCCACTGCGCGTCGCCTCGCTCTTGCCGCGAGGCTCAGCGCCCGCCGCTCCTCGATGTCGCCCTGGCCCGGGGAGTTTGCCGGAGGCGGGCTCGCGTAGAGGGGAGGGGCCAGTGCCCCTGCTGGCTCGGTCGCGAGGCATTCTCCGTGTACCGAGCAGAGCTCGCCCGCTCCGCAGGGCGGGTTGCACGCGGTGACGCAGCCTCCGCGCACGCAGACGTAGCCGGTCCGACAGCTCGGCACACAGGCCTCGCTCTGGGGCACGCTCTCATCCGCGAAGGGCGAAGGAGTGGACCGCGCCTCTACGCACATCCCGCCCTCGCAGGCGTAGTTCTCAGGGCAGTCTGGGGAGCACGCTTGGGCGACGGCGACGCCGGTGCTCCCAAGCTCCCACACCAACGCCGACGCCACCACGACCATGTGCGACCACTTCACCATCTTGTCGCCCCCGACCTCTCCACCCCGCGAGAACAGACTCTACTGAAGACCTCGCACCCATGACATAGTCATTTCGTCCACATAACGCGCATTACTCTTCTTCAAAACGCATCACGGCACCACCACTCGGCGTACATTCATGGTACTCTCACCGATGGCGTCATGAAACTCGAGACCGATCACCTCCGCGACCTGCCTGCGCGCACGGATCCGCTCATCGGCAAGGAGCTCGCGGGTCGCTACCGGATCACCCGTCGCCTCGGAGGTGGCGGCATGGGCGCGGTCTACGAAGCCGAGCACGTCCTGATCGGTCGACGCGTCGCCATCAAGGTCCTACATGCCCAGTTCGCGACCGACGCCGAGGTGGTCCGCCGATTCATGAACGAAGCGCGCGCGGCGGGGATGATCCATCACCCGAACATCCTCGAATGTACGGACATGGGGCAAGCGGACGACGGCTCACCGTTCCTCGTGCTCGAGCTCCTCGAGGGCCGCGACCTCGGCGACTTGATCCGTGAGTGCGGCGCGCTCCCGCTCGGTCGCACGGTGAGAATCGCTCGACAAGTGGTGGCCGCGCTCTCAGCCGCGCACGAGCGCGGCATCGTCCATCGTGACCTGAAGCCAGACAACATCTTCCTCGTAGCCGACGACCGCGTGAAGGTGCTCGACTTCGGCATCTCGAAGTTCGCGTCGTTGCGAACGACGGGTGGCCCCGGAACCGCGACGGGCTCGATCCTGGGGACCCCGTACTACATGGCGCCCGAACAGCTCCGCGACGCGAGCCGGGTGGACGCCCGCGCCGACATCTACGCGCTCGGCGTCGTACTCTTCGAGGCGCTGTCGGGACGAGTCCCATTCACGGCGGACACCCTTCCGGAGCTCATCCTGTCGATCGCGATGGCGGACCCCCCACCCATCGCGGCGCTGCGGCCGGACCTCCCCGAAGCGATTGTGAGCACGATTGAGCGCATGATGGCCAAGCGGCCGGAGGATCGATTCGTCACGATGACTGACGTCGACGCCACGCTCGCGCCCTTCGAGCACGACACCGCCGACGCACCGCTGGGGTTTCGGGCCACGATGCCGCACCCTTCGATGACGCCCATGGTGACGTCGAGCGCGGCGAGCGCCCCCAGGCGCTCATGGCCCATGTTCACGATCCCTCTCGCGCTCGGGGCCGGGGCACTGACAATCTGGGCGCTCACCTCCCCCGCACCCTCGCCGGCAGCGTCTGCCGCGGGCGAACCGTTCCCCGCGCCCGTGGCCGCTCTGGCCCCGTCGCCGCTCGGAGCGGAGCGTTCGAACGGCTCGTCCATCGACGACGACGACGAGCCCGACGAGCCCGTGGTCGAGCCGACACCGCTCACCGCGGCCACGCTGCGGGACGACCCACGCAGCCACGTCGGCGCCATTGTCGCCTTGGAAGGCCGAACCCGCGAGTCCTCGGGGGGGTCGCTCCTCTTCGTGATGGACACCGAGTGCGCGCCATGCGTCTTCGGGCTACGAGACGCGACCCCTCGCGCCGAGGCTCTACGCATCAGCGCGCGCGTCACCGGAGAGACCCGCTCATACGACACGCGTGGAGGCGCTCGCCGCCAGATCCCCGTTCTCGCGGTCGAGCACCAAGAGGAGATCCCCTCCCCTAGGTGGAGCGTCCCCGACGTCGAGCTCCCCCGGCTGGCCCGTGAGCGGCCACGAAGAGGTCGCTCGACCGCCGAGCCCGCACCGCCTCCCCTGCACGAACGGTGAGCACGGGCGCGATGCGCCGACTGCGATGCTGCCCCGACACGGTCGAACGACGGAAGGTGCAGAGCGCTCATCCCCGGCGAAAGCAGACGTTCCCTCGTCCGCCACCGGCCGAGACGCACTCGAGCGACCCCGGACAGTCGGGCGTCGAGCTGCAACGTGTCAGACACAGACCGAGGGCCGGCTCGGACGAGTCGATCCCGCCGATGCACGCAGCCTCCTCCGGACAGTCGTTCTCCTCGGGGCGACAGGTGACCATGCAGTGCCCTCCGATCGCGAGCAGGCATGCGCCCGAGCGACAATCCTCGTCACGCGTACAGGCGCTGAGGACGCCTCCGAGCGTTTCGCTGGAGGGTCGGCACGCTCGCGTGTACCGATCACACTCCCCGGTTTCGCACTCGGCGTCGTCCATGCAGAAGCGGGCGCACGAACCGTAGAAGCATGCCCAGCCCGCTCGGCAATCGTCGTGCCGCGCGCATTGCGGAGCACAAAGCCCTTGCTCGACGCTCGTCGGACGCACGCAGATCGCCGCCGCTCCACACCCATCTTCTTCTGCGCACACCCTCGTGCACGCCCCCCCCGGGCCTCCCCCAGCGGCCTCTTCTGCGTTGCATTGAAGGGTCGCCTCGCAGTCGTCTGCGCAGCGGCAGGGTGCCCCCACGCCCCCTCGCTCATCTCCACGACACGCCGGCGCTCCCGCGTCGACGCCTGTGTCCATCTCGACGCCACCTGCGTCCGTCGCTGGCGGTGCGGGAGGCGTCGAAGAGCAAGCGACGATCCACGAACCGACCCACACGAACCTGCTCGCATTCCAGGATGCCATCGTCACTCCTCGGTTGGGATCAACCGCCGCGGGTGCCAGAGCGCCGAGTGCACCGACGCGAGCCCGAACGCCCCTGATTGCCCGTCCTGCGTCCACGCCGCCAGCACGGCCCCGCTGGCGGACGTGGCGAGCCCGACACGACTCTGCGCCCCGCGGCGGGGCGACGGCGCGAAGGACGTCGCCGCACAGGCTGGGTTCGAGAAGAGGACTTCCCCCCCCGCGCCGAGCCGCACCGCCTCGAGCGACGACGTGAGGTCCTCCCCCTCGCTGGACTCGACCTCCCACGCGACGAGGAATCCATGCGCACCGAGCGACGTGATCGCGGGCCGGCGAGCGTTGCCCATCGGCGGGACGAACGTTCGCACCGCGTGACGCGCACGTCCTCCCTCGTCGATCGTGAGGAATGACCACGTCGACCGCGTATCGTCGCCTCGTTCCGTCCACACGACCGCGACGTGGCCGGTCGCAGTGACCGCGGCGTCGACGCTCGTGTCGATGGGGAGCCCCGCGTCCGCCTCGGAGAGCGTGACTGGGTCTGTCGTGGGGCGCAATCGGTCGTCGTAGACCTGCCACCGTGTCCGGGAGTCCTCCTGCCAGAGCATCCCCACCCGCTCCCCAGACAGCGCGATGAGCCGCATCGACCGAAGGGCGTTGCTCTCCCGCAGCGTGATCGGCTCGGTGCTGATGCTCTCCCCCGCGGTGAGGAACTCGTGACCCCCGAAGCGGGCCCGTAGCACTCGAGCCCGGATCGCCTGCTGACTCGACACCCCTCGCCGGATCGCCGCGATCCATGCGATGACGAAATCAGTCCCACCACCTGGACGCTCTCCGAGCAGCGCGCTTCGCACATCATACACGCACCGACTCTCGGTCGTGTTCGGGTCCCGAAGCAGCTGGCACGTGCCCGCTGGCTCGTCGCTCACCTGCACTGGCGTGAGCGCCGTCCCGTTGGGACACGCGCTGCCTCGGATGAACTGCACCCACGCTTGGGAGCTATCGTCGTCGGTGCGCGAGTAGACGAGCGCCCCCACGCCGTCCTCGGTCGGCGGAGCCACGAGCGACGGCCCTGCGTGGACCTCGAACGAGCCGTGAGGGGTCCGGGCTGGTGCGAGGGTCAGCTCGGCCGGCGCATCACAAGTCGGGATCGGCGTCCCCGTCGCGGAGACCAACGCGACGCGGATGTCCGTCCGCGCGTCACTCGGATCGGCCGAGACGTCGGAGACCCATGCGACGAGCGCACCTCCGAAGGGCATCGCCACGACGGATCCCGCGCCGGCGACCCTCTGGCGGCCCTCGGTACGCCGATTGATCTGCTCGATCGCCGCCTCACCGCGCTCGCACACGTCGATGGCGTTGACCAGGGAGCAACCACTGACGGAAACCGCCAGAAGCCAGCACACCCTCCCCCAGGCACGCACCTTCCGCGGCGTTCGTTGCAACGCGATGATCGTGTGACGATGGACTCCGCGCGTGAGCAGCACGCCCGACGGTCCCGCATGTCTCATCCACGCGTCCATGGTCAAATCGTCCATGTGGCCGACAAATCTGGACTAAATGACCATAGACATCGGCCCTTCCCACCGAGCTGAATGAGCACGTGGTTGATGCCGCACCGCTCCTCACCGCGCGCTCGCGCCTCGTAGGGGCTCTGGTCGTGGCTTTGGCCAGCCACCTCGTCGTGCCCGTCGCCAGCGCCGACGCGGCCTCGGAGGCGAGCCTTCAGTTCGAGCTCGGGGCAGAGCTCTACCGACAGCGGCGATACACCGAGGCGGTCGAGCGGTTCTTGGCGTCCAACCGCCTCGCACCGAACCCCAACGTCACGCTGAACATCGCGCAGACGCTCCAGCTCACGCGGCGCTGGGTCGACGCCTACAACTGGTACGAGACCTACCTCACCTCGTTCGAGCTCGACGAAGACGCCCGACAGAACGCGATCCGACTCCGTGATGCGCTCGGGGCACGCGTCGCGGTCGTCGACATCGAGACGACCCCGCCTGGCGCCGCGCTCTTCATCGATCGAGTCGAGCTCGGCACAGCGGGAATCTCTCCCCGACGGATCGCCCTTCCCGCTGGGACGCGGCGTGTCATCGCGCGCCTCGAGGGTCACCGCGACGGGACGATCGACCTCGATGCCGCCCTCGGGGAGGTCGTCGGTGGTCGGCTGGAGCTCTCGCCGCTCGTGGGCTCCGTGGTCGTGCGCACCGAGCCCCCTGGCGTGCAGATCGTCGACGAGACGTCGGGGGCCTCTCTGGGCGAGGCGCCCGCGACACTCTCACTCCGCGTCGGGCGACACACGCTCGCGTTCCGTCACCCCGGCCACGTCGAGCAGCGTCGATCAGTCGAGGTGCTCGACGAGGCCACAGTGAACCTCGACGTTCGCATGAGCCGCGCCGCGTCTCAGGTCGCGGTCCTGACGATCACGAGCATCCCACCAGGTGCGCGGGTCACACTCGACGGCGCGGACGTCGGGGTAGCACCGCTGACGCTCTCCGAGCTCGACCCCGGGCCCCGCCACCTGAGCCTCGACCACGAGGGACGCGAACGGTGGGGCCAGGAGGTCGTGCTGGAGGCGGGAGGCGCGACGCGTGTAGAGGCGCACCTCGCGGACCGAGCGCCCCTTCGACGTTGGCGAATCCGCCGATGGGGCTTCTATGGCGCCGCGGCCGCCGCCCTGCTGAGCGGGCTGGCCGTGGGCATCGCGGCCCGGGGTTCGCGGGGCAGATTCTTCGACGATCCGTCGAGGGCGCAGCTCGATCGGGTGCGTCGGATGAACCTCGCGGCGGATCTCACGATGAGCGCTGCGGTGGTGAGCCTGAGCGTCGTGGTGATCTGGGATCTGACCCGTCCAGATCCCCACTCCCGCGCGACGATCCACATCGACCGCTGAAGGAGACGAACGCTCGATGGCTCTCGTGACTCAGCGCTGAATGAGCACAGCGCACGTAGCTCCACGGCCAGTGACGGCTGCAGATCGCCTCATGTCCGTCACCTCGGCGGCATAGACGCTACGAGCTCATGGAGATTTTCAACCGTGGAGGGCCACCGAGGGGACCGCAGAGGACCGCCGAGAGATGAGTATTGGCCGGTTTCGTCGTTCCCTCCGCGGCCCTCGGCGGCCCTCGGCGGTTGTTCGAGGAACGGTGGGGCGGACGCTCCGTGCGCCGGATCTGGGCCGATCTGCGCCCGTAACGGCCACCGACTTCGGTGAGCGCCTCACTACCCGGCCGCGACCTTCGGAGCGCCATCGCGCGCCACGAGCGCCGCGAGCTCGCCCCGCGAGCGGACCCCGAGCTTCTCGAACCCCGATCGAAGCTGATTGGCGACCGTTCGCGGAGACGTCCCGCGGAGGCTAGCGATCTGGCGGTCACTCTTCCCCGCCGCGGCGAGCAACGCGACGGCGCGCTCGCCCTCGGACAAGCCACGCAGCGCCCAACCGCTGGCGGCGAGCTCGCACGCTTGAACCACGAGAGTCTCGCCCGCCCAGGAGAGCTGACTGAACGTCACGAACCGACCGAGAACGGCGAGCTCCTCTCGGCGGCGAAGACCGAACTTTCGGAGGGCGCGGGCGAGGTGCGACGCGACGGTGCTCTCGCTCACTCCAAGCAGGTAAGCGACGTGTTTGTTCGAGTCGCCCCGCGCCACGAGCTCGGCGACCTGCGCCTCGCGCGCGCTCAGCCGGCGTGGGTCGAAAGACGGAGGCGGGTTGTAACGAGCGAGGACGAGGCGTCGCCCGTCAGCCTCCCAGTGGTCGACGAGGCTCCATCGCCCGGCCGCCAGGCCCTTCCAGAGATCCAACGCCTCATTGGGCTCGTGTCGCCGCGCGCCCCGCGCCTGCTCGATGCGTCGGAGGTGCTCTCGAATCGCCTCGCGCACCGACCGGGGACGAGCACCCCTCTCGGCGTGGAGGCACCGACCATCGGGGCTCAGCACCGCGTCGACGGGCGCGGACGTCTCACTCGCTCGTCGCAGCCTGAGCGCCGCCGCGAGGTGCACGCCGACCCGCCGCCAGAGGTGCCGCTCTGCGCGACTCGACGTGATCTGCTGGGGTGACATGCCGCCGATCGCCAACACCTGGGAGCCGCTGCGCGGCGTCATGAACGCGACGTGGTCGACGAACGGAGCGCGTCGACCCCGGAACGGAACGTATCGGCGGTCTGCGTGGTAGAGATCGGTCGGCGCGAGCGCGGCGTCGCCGGCCATGAGCTCACTGAACGTCCGAAGCCGTCCCTGGTTCTGCGCGAGCAACCTCAGCCACTCGCTCGATTGGATGGGTACCGCAGAGCGAAGGAATGCCTCGACATCGGCTCCCACGCCCTCGACCCCGAGCGCAACGACGGTGAGCCTGTCAGGTACGTCGAGGCCGTACAGCACCGCTTGTGTGCCAAAGCCGCGGTCGAGGCTCGGGGCAGAGGCAGACGCGATCGCCTGCACCCAACCCTCGATCGTTCGATCGACCCGATACGCGGCCTCGACCACCGCGATCGCGTCGAAGCGCCCTCCCCTACCCACCTCGGAGCCCCCCTCACGGTGCCTCGATGACCGCTGAACGACCACGGCAGACGCACAATGCCGCCCGACGAATCCGGCTGTCGATAGTCAATTTCGCGACAGAGACGGGTCCGCGCCTGCCGGCGGACCTCGACACGCCCTACCCCGTGCGTCGCAGGAAGCGTTCACCCATCGCGGGAGTCGAAACGCAGCCGAAATGCGGCGCGGGAGGGATGGCCCCACACCACGAAGCGGTAGAGCGAAGCGGTCACCTCGAGGCCGACCGCGCGAAGCGCGCGGCCGACCTCCGTTTCCGGAGGGGGCGCCGCGGGGGCGGGGGCGTGGCCGGGAGGATCTCTTCACCCTCCTCTGGGCCGCGCGCGGCGCGCGGACGAGAGGAGCGTGCCGCGTCTCTGCCCGCGAACCCCGCCCCGCGGCGCCCTATCCCTCGCCGTCTGGATCGGCTGCGGCAATCACCCGCAGGGGTCCGGGGGTGAACGCTTACGCATCGCAGAGGAGCCCTCTCCACGAACGTCCGCTTCCGAGCTCATGTCCGGTTCTTGGGCATGTCGGCATCCGGGTCGGGAATGTGCCGGGCTGCAACGAACCCTTCGTCCGGCGCAGCGGGTAGGATGCGCGCGTGGAGCTACCGCCCCCCTTCTCGCGTTGGCGCCGCGAGCTGCGCCCGAGCTTCGCGACGCAGCTACCGCCGCTCGTCTCCCTCGCGGGCGACGCCCTCCCGGAGGCGGCGAGCCTCCGCCTCTTCGATCGGCTCGCGCAGGGGCTCGCGCCCCGCGACGTGAGCGCGCTCCACTCCGTCTGCCCGCCCCGCGCGCTCGACCGCTGGCTCCTCGGGGCGCTCACCGCCTGGGAGCAGGCGAAGGGGCCGACCCACGAGGCGTGGATCTTCCGAGGGCTCGCCTCGCTCGGCGGCGAGTCGGTCGTGCGCGCCGTCGGTCGGCGCATCGAGCGCTGGGCCAAGGCAGGGCAGCTCGGCTGGAGCGTGCACGGGATCACGGTGCTCGCGAACGCGGGCGACGACCTCGCGATCCTCACGCTCACGCGGCTCACGCAGACCGCGAGCGACGGCCGCGTGCGACACGAGGCCAGCGCCGCGCTCGACCGGCTCGCCGCGGCGCGAGGGGTCGATCGAGACGCGCTCGAGATGGGCGCGCTGCCCGACCTCGGCTTCGACGCGAGCGGCCGCGCGACCCTCGACTACGGCGGCCGCGCCTTCGCGGTCGAGCTCGACGAAGGACTCGAGCCGTGGGTCGTGGTCGACGGAGCCCGTCAGCCCAAGGCGCCGCCCACCCGCGCGACCGACGACGAGGCGCAGGCGAAGGAGGCGCGCGCCCTCTTTCGCGCGTGGCAGCTCGAGCTCCGAATGATCGCGCGCACGCGGACGCGCATGCTCGAGCTCGCGATGCGCACCGAGCGCCGATGGCCCGCGAGCGAGCTCCTCGCGCTCTGGGTGAGACCCGCGACCGTGCGCCCCCTCGCCCGGCGCGTGCTCTTCGCGACCGACGCCGGCGCGCGCTTCCGCGTGGACGACGAGGGCTCCTTCGCAGACTCCTACGACGCCCCCTTCGAGCTCGACGCCGACGCCCTCGTCGGCGTCGCGCACCCCCTCGCGATCGACGAGGACGAGCGCGCGCGCTGGCGCCAGGTGCTCGAGGACTACGCGATCATGCCAGCCTTCGCGCAGCTCGATCGCGAGACCCACGGCTGGCCGGCGGCGACCCTCGGCGAGTCCGAAGAGCCCCGCTGCCGCGGGTGGCGCGTGCACCCGGCCCGCCTCCGCGCGCTCACGGGCGTCGGCTGGCGCGAGCAAGGCTGGGAGGGCGCGGTGCAGGGGCTCGTCCTCCCGCTCGCGCCGCGCCTCGAGGCGCGGCTGCGGCTCGCCACGCCCTACCGCGCCGCCGACCTCGGCCGCGCCGACGCCCGCGTGGAGCTCGACGTCCTCGCGCTCGAAGGACGCCCCGCCGACTTCGGCGATCTCTCCCCGATCGCGCGCAGCGAGCTGGCGCGGGACCTCGAGGCGCTACGCCCCAGCTCGTGATCACGAGCCACCACCCCGTGCCGGCGTTGCCGCTGGGCCCCGGACCGCGCTTCGCCCCACGAGCTCACGTGAGCGACTGAGTACTTGCCGGTGAGTCTTCTCCCGACACCCACCGATCGAGAGGAAACTTCGGCCGCGCTTCGACGTACCCTCGCCGGCTCGCACCCCCGAGAGGAGTCGTACGTGCCCATCGAGATCCGCCCCGAGACCCGCCCCGACGACATCCAGCTCCCCCCCGCGCTGGAGGCGACGCACACCCTGCACCGCGACCACTACGACGACGCGAAGACGCAGGTGAAGACGGTCTGGGCCGCGCGAAATGACGCACCGACGGTCAAGGACGGCCCGCTGGTCACCTTCCGGCGCGACGGGCGCGCCTGGTCCGAGGAGGAATACCAGGACGGCAAGCTCTGGACGATTCACGTGCTCTTCGGGGAGAGCGGCGCGCCCCTCGACCACGGCACCCGCAAGGACGGCGAAGGCATCCAGCGCGCCTACCACGAGAACGACACGCTGCGCGCCGAGGGCCCCTGCACCAGCGGCCGCTCCGAGGGGACGTGGCGCTATTGGTTTCAGGACGGCACGCTGCAGGCCGAGGGCGACTTCCGCGCTGGCGCGAAGACCGGCCCGTGGCGCTACTTCAACGCCGACGGCTCGCTGCGGCTCGAGGAGGACTACCGCGACGACGAGAGCGTCTGGGTGGTCTACTGGCACCAAGGCCAGAAGAGCCGCGAGGGTCTCCGCCGAAAGACCCCCGAGGGACATTGGGGCGACGACGGGCCGTGGTCTTGCTACGAGGGCGGCGAGCTCAAGCACACGGACCTCTACCACCAGGGGAACTACGTCCGCCGCGTCCCGAACCCCGGGCCGGTGATCGCGGCGATGCGGTCGAAGGGCGACCCGGCCGCGCAGCTGCAGGCCATCAAGAAGGTCGCCGAGCACACCTCGCCGTGCGAATTCCTCGAGCCGCTGCACGCGACGGGCGAGGTCTCGGCCGAGCTCGCGCTGTCAATCGCGATCGAGGCCTACAGCCACCTCTGGGATCGGGTCTTCCCCATCGTGCTCTCGTACGGCGACGCGATGCACGCGCCGCTCGACGCGGCCGCGGAGCGCCTCACCGCGGAGTCGTACCCGAACGACAACCAATGCGTGGTGCTCTGCCTCTGGCGCTGGGAGCTGAGCGGCAAGACACCGCTGCCCGCGCTCTACGAGCCGCTGCTGAAGCGCGCGCTCAGCTACAACGCCGAGCTCTCCGACCACAAGCGGCCCACGGTCGAGCGGCTCCGCGAGCTGGTGAAGAGCTATCCCCGCGAGGCCCGAGAGGCCCTGGTCCTCAACCAACGGGGCAAGCCCCTCTTCGCGTACGCCGGGCTCGCCGCCACACCCGAGACGGTCCAAGCGACCATCGACGAGATCGCAACGCTGAAGAAGAACGTCTTCCGCTACAACCCGTCGCGCGCGATCAGCCTGAAGGCGATGCTCGAGGAGGTGGGCGAGCTGGCGATCCCCGGGCTCGTCGCCACCTTGAAGGGCGCGGGCAAGAAGGCGCAGGCGCGCCAGATCTACGTCGAGGTGCTGGCGAAGAGCGGCGCCCCCGAGGCGGCCGCGGTGCTGCTCGACTTCGTCCACGACAAGGTCGACGAGGCCGCGCGCGCCGCGCGCGAGGGCCTGCAGGCGCTCGGAGAGGCCGCGCTCCCGGCCATCGAGGACGCCCTCGGCGCGAAGGCCAAGGCGCTCAAGCTCGCCGCCGCCGAGACCCTCTCGAAGATGGAGCCGACGGACGCCGTCCGCGCGGTCGCCGAGCGGCGGCTCGCGGCGGAGAAGAACGCCGAGCTCCGCGCGCTGCTCGAGCCGATCGCGGCGGGCGCGAGCGGAGAACCGACGCCCGAGGCCCTCCCCGCGGCCTACGCCGCGATCCTCGCCGACCGCGCCGCGCTCGCCGACCGCCGCGACGAGGTCCTCGCCGCGCTCGAAGGCCAAGAGAGCTACGCGCACGTCCAGGCGTTCCTCGCCGAGAAGCTCGCGGAGGACCCTCGCTTCGCGGTGCTCTTCATGGAGCGCGTCGGCGCGGAGCTCCGCAAGGAGGCGCCCCGCCTGCACGGCCTCGAGCACGGCAAGATCCTCTGGCCGCTCCACAAGCTCGGCGCCTTCGAGCGTATCGCCTGGCTCGCGGCCGAGATGCTCTCCGTGATGCCGGAGAAGGGCGGACACAACGTCAAATACTTGGTCAAGGATCTCTACCGGAACGCGCGCCCCCTCGACTCCAAATACGATCCGATCCCCGAAGAGACGCCCGGCCCCTTCCCACAGGCGCTCGCGTTCTTCCTCTCGCGCGGCGAGCCCGTGCCCGCGAAGAAGCCGCTGCTCGCCTGGCTCGAAGAGAACGCCCCGTCGGTCTCGGCCGCGGCCTTCGCCGCCCACGTCGAGGACGCCGCCAAGCCCGTGCGCGACGTGGCGATCCGCGGCCTCATCACGTCGGCCGACGCGGCGATCGAGGTGACGCTCCCCCTGCTCGCGGGCTCGACCAAGCAGCAGGCCGCCGCCGCCGAGGTGCTACGGGCGGTCCCCCGGGCCGCCTCGGTCGCGCCGCTCGAGGCGGCGCTGAAGAAAGAGAAGAACGCGAAGCGCCGCGAGGCGCTCGAGTCTGCGCTGCTCTCGTGCCGCCTCGCGGCTGGGGCCCTCGACGTCGACACGCTCGACGCGACGCTCTCGGCGCGCGCCCCCGCGACCGCGGAGCCGCCGAAGGACATGCCCGCGCTGCGCTGGCGCGGGGGCAAGCCCGTGAGCGAGGCCGCCACGCGCTGGCTGCTCGCGGCGCTCCGCACCGAAGACGGAAGCGGCCCGCCGAACGCCGAGCTCGCGGGCGTGCGGAGTCAGCTCGAGGATGAGCCCGCGCACGCGCTCTGCCGCGCCATCTTGGCGACCTACCCCGAGACCTCTGCCGACCGCTGGGTCCGCTACCAGCGCGCGCTCCTCGGCGACGACGCGGCGATGGACGGCCTCGGCAAGATGCTCGCGAGCGACGTCTACCGGTTCAGCGCCGACTTCGCCGCGCACGGCGTCGAGGTGCTGCGCCGCAACCCCACCCCGGCCGCCGTGCGCTGGCTCGAGCACTACTCGCACCGCTCGAAGGGCAAGCTCGAGCGCGAGGCCGAGCGCGCGATCCGCTCGCTGACCTCTGGCGAGCTGAGCCGCGACGACCTCGTCGACCGCTCGATGCCGCGCATCGACGACGAGGCGAGCCGCGCGCTCGTCGCGGAGCGGCTCGAGATCGCGATGTGCACGGCGCGCCGCTGGACGCTCGACGCCTGGCGCGACTTCGTGCTCGGCAACGCCGCCACGGCCGCCCTCGCGCCGCAGCTCCTCTTCGCCTGCTACGACGGCGGCGAGCTCCACCCCTTCCGCGTCCTGGACGGGGCGCCCGTCGATCGCGAGGGCGCGCCCTTCGAGCTCCGCGGGGAGATCGGCGTCCCCCACCCCGTCGAGCTCGACGAATCGACGATCGACGCTTGGATCGACGTCTTCGACGCGCCGCCCTTCGAGCAGCTCGACCGCCCCTGCACCCCCGACGCGTCCGAGGTCTTGAGCAAGGCGATGCCCGCGCCGCCCCTGGTCGCCGGAGAGCTCCTCGACGCGCTCGAGGCCAACGGCTTCGTCGCCGACAACCCGGAAGATGCCGGCCTCGTCTGGGGCGCTCGCAAGCGCTTCGGCCCGCGCTGGACGCTCCGCGTCAGCCACACCTCGTACTCGGCAAGCAGCCGCCGCCCGGTCGAGGGGAGCACGCTCACGGTCCAAGGCCTCCACGTCGAGGGTGATGGCGTCGTGCCGGCGGCCTTGTGGAGCGAGGCGCTGCAGACCGCGCGGCGCCTCGTACCCACGCTGGCCTGAGCGGGCGGCGTCGCGCGCCCGGTGGCGCGGCTCGCGAATCCTGCGGGCGAGCGCTAGCAGCCCGTTGAAGCACTCTTCGAGTCCCTCAACGGACGGCCTCTTCTCTCTGGGGTTTTTCGGAAAGACCCCCTCCAATGGGCAAAGCCCACCGGAGCCTCCCCCAAAACACGCGGCTCCGTTGAAGAACTAGGTTCTTCAACGGGCTGCTAGGTGATGCCTCGCACCCACATGCTGACGCGAGGGACGCGCCCAGCCGCTGAGCGGTAGGAGTCCGCGAGGCCTGGGTGTCTCAGGACGGAACCAGGTCTCGCGGGGGCGCGTCCGGATCGTAGGGGCGGGCGCGTCCTTGGCGAATCCCCGCGCTTCCGGCGACGAGTCCGAGCGCGGTCACGACGACCAATGACACCCAGAGCCGCAGAGGTGCGTCGCCAGCGAAGATCATCCAGGCCGCGAGTCCGCCCATGGCCAAGCTGGTCGGGACCAACGCCCACCCCAACCAGTACAGCCCGCTCGATCCGCCCAAGAAGCGGATCTCCGGGTGGCTTCGATGGAGCGCATGCAGCCGCTCCAAGACCGCGGCGTAGTCGGCGACCCGATCCTCGACACGGGTCCCCACGACACGACGCGAGCGCAACGTCACGGGCCGCGTCGACGTCGCCTCGATGCGCATCACGTACGCGCCCAACGTCTGGCGGACCCGAACGGTCCGGATCTCCGAGAACGGAACGTGCGTCCTGCGTTTGCTGCGCTCCTCGATGACGACGACGCCATCGCCCTCGAACGAGCAACGCACCGAGACCGAGGGAGAGGCCGCAGCGAGCTCGTAGTCCATGAGCCCCAATATCACGCCACGATTCGACAACGAACGTCCACGCCGTGGGAGTCGAGAGGTCACCGACGACGTCGTGGAGCGTGCGCTGCTGAGACACCGCTTCTCAATCCGCGCTCCCCGCCCTGCGACGGGACCTCGACGAGAGCTGACCGGCTGCCCTCTCGCGTCTTCGCGCCAGGGCTGCTACTCCCTGGACCCGGCGCCGGGCGGCGTCGCGAGAGGAAGACCATGACCCGCCGAAGCGAGCGCCGACACCTGGGGTCCCGCCTCCTGCGCGTCACCGCGCCGGCGCCAGTGACCGAGCCGAGCGAGCCGCCCGCGCCCGCCGCGTTCCGCCCCGCAACGCCCGACGATCATTGGGTCGATCTCCTCCACGCCGAGCCGCTCGTCCCCGTCGAGACCGAGGCGCTCCGGCGGGCGCTGCGCTTCGCGTTCGAGTCGGGTGACGCGGGCGGTCTGCTCGGGCTCGCGCACGAGCAGGCCCCCCTCGCCCCGTCGACGTGGGATCCCGAGAGCTTCGTGACCGGGCTCTTCCTGCCCGAGCTCGTCGACGAGTGCTTCCCGGTCATCATCGAGGGCGCGCGACACCGCGCGAGCAAGAGCTTCTTGCTCCGCGTCCTCGGGCAGCCGCCCGCCGACCACCGCGACGTCGCCCTCCGCCAGGAGGTGCTCCGCGAGCTCGCCGCCTCCCCGACGATGCGCGCGGGCGTCAGCGCCGCGTACGTCGCGCTCCGGCGGCTCCGCGGGCTCCTCGACGAGTCCACCGGCTTCCGCGACGAGACGCTGCGGCGCAAGGTGGAGATCCTCGAGTGCGTCCGTGGCTTCGTCGAGGCGACCTGCGAGGCGTGCCAGGGCGCGAGCTCCGCCCTCGCCCGGCTCCACGCCGCCACGACGGCGACGCGCGAGAGCGAGGCCTACCAGCGCCTCCTGCAGGTGCTCGACTTCGAACGGAACCTCGCGACCGTCGACGTCCGCGTCACGCTCGGCTCCGACGGGCGGATCCGGGACTTCGCCCTGATGAAGGTCGAGGAGAACCGCGCCAACCCGATGATCCGCCCCGCGTGGCGCCGCGCGCTCGAGCGCTTCGTCGCGTGGGTGCGCGGGCACCGCTACCACGAGCACGAGGTGATCCTCCGGGTCATCGACGACGTCTTCGACGCGCTCGAAGATCACCTGCTGCCGCTCTTCTCGCTCGCCGGGCACCTCGAGGTCTACCTCGCCGCGCTCGGCTTCCGCGACCGCGCGGCGCGGGAGGGCCTCGAGGTCTGCCTTCCGACCTTGGCCCCGACGCCCTGCCTCGACGATCCGGCGGGGCCGCTCTCGATGAAGGCGCTCTTCAACCCGCTGCTCTTCTTGCAAGGCATCCGACCGGTCCCGTGCGACCTCGCGCTGCGAGGGCACGACGCGCTCGTGCTGGTCACGGGTCCGAACTCCGGTGGCAAGACACGCTTGCTGCAGGCGGTGGGGCTCACGCAGGTCCTCGGCCAGGCGGGCCTCTACGTGCCCGCCGCCGAGGCGACGCTCACGCAGGCGCCCGCGATGTTCGTGTCGCTCATCGAGACCGGCCGCGCCGACGAGAGCGAGGGCCGGCTCGGCACCGAGCTGCGTCGCGTGCGCGCGCTCTTCGAGGCGCTCCGGCCGGGCTCCATCGCGATCCTCGACGAGCTCTGCTCGGGCACCAACCCGAGCGAGGGCATGGCGATCTTCGAGATGGTCGTCAGCCTGCTGCCGCGGCTCCGCCCGCAGGTCTTCCTCACGACACACTTCCTCGACGCGGCCCGCCGCCTCGACGCCGAGCGCGTCATCGACCGGCTGGAGCCGCTCCAGGTCGAGCTCGACGCGCAAGCGGAGCCGACCTATCGCTTCGTCCCCGGCGTCGCGCCGACCTCGCTCGCCCATCAGGTGGCGTCGCGCCTCGGCGTGACCCACGAGGAGCTCGCGGGGCTCGTGGAGCGGCAGGAGCTGCGCGCCCGGCGACGGGAGCCTCGCGGGGACGAGGCGGCGGCGCTATCGTCCGACGCACCATGAGCCAACTCGTCGGAATCGTGCTCGCGGCCGGTCAGGGCACGCGCATGAAGAGCCAGACCCCGAAGGTCCTGCACCGCTTGGCGGGGCGCTCGCTCGTCGCCTGGAGCGTCGGCGCCGCGCTCGAGGCGGGCGCAGATCGCTGCGTCGTCGTCGTCGGGCACGGGCGCGAGCAGGTCGAGGCGGACCTCCGCGCGCGCTTCGGCGACCGCGTCGACTTCGCGCACCAGGCCGAGCAGCGCGGCACCGGGCACGCCGTGCGCTGCGCGATGGAGCAAGCCCTCGAGGGCTTCTCCGGCGCGGTCTTCGTGCTCTACGGCGACTGCCCGCTCGTGCTGCCCTCCACCATCCGGCGCCTCGTCGACGCCCGCGGGCGCGCGCCGCTCTCGCTCGTGACCGCGACGCTCGCGGACCCCACCGGCTATGGCCGCATCCTCCGGGAAGGAGGCGCCGTCGTCGGCATCCGCGAGCAGCGCGACTGCGCCCCGCGCGAGCTCGCCATCGACGAGGTCAACCCCGGCCTCTACGCGATCGACGCCGCGTTCCTCCGCGAGGCCATGGGCGCGCTCACCACCGACAACGCGCAGGGAGAGCTCTACCTCACGGACGTCGTCGCGATGGCCGCGAAGGCCGGGGGCGCGATCGACGTTCCGGGCGACATGGGCGAGCTGAGGGGCGTCAACGATCGACGGGAGCTCGCCCTCTGCGGCGAGGTCCTCCGCCGACGCATCAACGACGCGCTCGCGTCGAGCGGCGTCGGCATCGTCGATCCGGCGTGCACCTACGTCGACGCCGACGTCGTCGTGGAGCCGGACACGACGATCGCACCGAACGTGCACCTGCGCGGGCGCTGCGTCGTCCGCAGCGGCGCGATCATCGACGTGGGCTGCGTCCTCCAGGACGTCGAGGTCGACGCCGGCGCGCACCTCTTGCCGTACACCGTGGCCGCCGACAGCCGCGTCGGGCCGTCCGCGCACGTCGGCCCCTTCACCCACCTCCGCCCCGCGACGGTGCTGCACGAGGGCGCCAAGGTCGGCAATTTCTGCGAGACGAAGAAGACGATCGTCGGCAAGGACTCCAAGGTGAACCACCTCTCCTACGTCGGCGACGGCGTGCTCGGCGAGGGCGTGAACGTCGGCGCCGGGACGATCTTCTGCAACTACGACGGCTTCCAGAAGCACACGACCGTCCTCGACGACGGCGCCTTCATCGGCAGCGACTCGCAGATCGTGGCGCCCGTCCGCGTCGGCAAGGGCGCCTACGTCGCGAGCGGCTCGACGGTCACGCGCGACGTCCCCGACGACGCGCTCGCGATGTCCCGCACCAAGCAGGTCAACAAAGAGGGCTACGCGAGCCGCTTGAAGGCGAGGTTCGCCTTCAGCAAGAAGTCGTCGACGTGAGCGCTTCGGGCGGATCGGCAGATCCGGAGCGCGACGCCGCGCGAGCGTGCCGGCGCGTGCTCGAGCGTCACGCGAAGAGCTTCGCGTTGGCAGCACGCCTGCTCGCCCCGGCGCGCCGTGACGACGCCGCCGTGCTCTACGCGTGGTGCCGCTTCGTCGACGACGCCGTCGACGAGGTCCCGCCCGCGCAGGCGCGGATCGCGCTGCGGTCGCTCCGTGAAGAGCTCGAGGCGCTCTACACAGGCGCCCCAACCGCCGGCGCTCCCACAACCAATGCCCCGACCACCGGTGCCCCAACCGGTGCCCCAACCGGTGCCCCGACTGGCGCCCCGACCCCCGGCGCCCCAACTGGCGCCCCCACTACTGGACCGGCGCCCGCGATGGCCGAGCTCGATCCCGCGCTCCTCCGCGAGGCCATGCGCGTCGTCGTCACGCGACGACGGATCCCGCGCCTCTACCTCGAAGAGCTCCTCGCCGGCATGGCGATGGACGTGGGCCCCGACGCCGACTCCGCCAACGCCAACCCCGCCGACCACGCCGACGCTCCCGCGGTCGAGGGGACGCGATACGAGACGCTCGAGGATCTCCTGCGCTATGCGCACCGCGTCGCAGGCGTCGTGGGCCTCATGATGTGCCACGTGCTCGGCGTCCGAGACGACGACGCCCTGGTCCCCGCGGCCCACCTCGGCTGGGCGATGCAGCTCACCAACATCGCCCGCGACGTGAGCGAGGATTGGGCGCGAGGCCGCCTCTATCTGCCGCGCTCCTGGTTGCCCGAGGTGCGCGAGGTCCGCGGGCCCTTCCCCGACGCGCTCGCGGCCCCCACGGCCGACGCCGTCGCGCGCCTGCTCGCGGTCGCCGACCACTACTACGCCAGCGCCGACCGCGGCCTGCTCGCGCTCTCGCTCCGCGACGCCAGCGCGATCGCGACCGCGCGCCACGTCTACGCCGCGATCGGAGACGTGCTCGCCGCGCGGCATTTCGACGTCCGAGGCGGGCGCGCCGTGGTCCCGAGCGCCGGCAAGGCCCGCGAGGTCGCGCGGGCGCTCGGACGCACCGCGCTCGCTCTCCCGCGTCGCGTCGCGGCCCGCGTCACGGAGGGGCCGGTCGGGCTCCCGCGCCGCGTCGTCCACTTCGACGAGCTCGCCTTGCGGTAGTGGTGCTCGGCGGATTGACGAACCGTTTGCGCCGGTCCTCGGCGCCGCTCGGCGGCCCGACCGGCCTTCGGCCTATCTCCTCGAAAATGCTCTGAATCAGCGTCGGCCTGTCTTCGCCGCCACGCGGAACCGACGCTCCGTGCTGAACCGCTCCAGACTCCTGTGGCGTAACACTGGGGCGGAGGTCAATCGTCGCTTGGCGCCCCGACGAGCTCCGCGACGCGCTGCACCAGCACGCCCGCGCTCAAGGGCTTCTGCCACCAAGCGTCCGCCTGATGCTGCGTCGCCCCGAGCTGCTCGGCGGTCGCCGCGCTGAGCATCGCGACCTTCGCCTTCGACTGATGCGGGATCGAGCGCACCCACCGGCAGACCTCGACGCCGCTGCCCCCCGGCATCATCGCGTCGAGCAGGACCACGTCGAACGCCCGCTCGCGCAAGAGCGCGAGCGCCTCCTTCGCGCAGCCCGCCTCGCTCACCGCGTGGCCGCCGAGGCGCTCGAGGGCGAGCCGGGCGAGCTTGCGGACGGACGCCGTGTCGTCGACGAGCAGCACCTCGAGCCGTCGCGCGTCGGTCCGCGCCTCGCGCGGGAGCGGCGCGGCGGGTGGCTCTGCCGGCGGACGCCGCGCCCGCGCCAAGAGAGACAGGACGGCGCGGCGAAGCTCGTCTCCGACCTCGCGCCCGACCGCGCCGAGCGCGCCGAGCGCCGCCTCTTCGACCGCGGACGCTCGCGCTCGCAGCGCCTCGTCCTCGGCGATCCCTCGGATCTGGTGGGCGATCCTGCGGATCACCTCGAGGCTCTCGGCGTCCCCCGCTTGGGCCCTCTCCCACGCGCCCTCGAGCTCGTCGGCGCGACCCGGCAGCGACGCCACCGCCTCGGCTCGGACCGCCGCGAGCCGCGCCTCGAGGGCGGCGATGGGGTCATCATCCACGGGACCATCGTACCATCGCTGGTGCCCACATCGCGACGAGCGGCCGACGAACCGTTCTTTCCCCCTCCCGCCACCGATGGCACCATGGGCGCGGATGGTTGCGAATCCGAACGGGAAGACCGATCCCCGCGACGTGGCTGACGACGAGCTCATCGAGGACTCGGATGCCCCGCCTGCGGGGACCGTCATCGACGGATATCGCGTCGAGCGGCTCATCGGGCGCGGCGGCATGGGCGTCGTGGTCCTCGCACGCGACGAACGCCTCGCGAGGGACGTCGCCATCAAGCTCGTCGCGCCCGAGCGAGTGTCGAGCGCGAGCGCCCGCGCGTCCTTCCTCCACGAGGCCCGCGCGATGGCGGGCGTCCGCCACGAGAACGTCGCGCAGATCTACACCTACGGCGAGTACGAGGGCCTCCCCTACTTCGTAATGGAGTACGTGCCGGGCAAGGACCTCGGGACCTGGCTCGACGAGCACTTCGCGCGTCACGAGCTCCCCTCCGTCGACGAGACGCTCGGCATCCTCGACCAAGTCTGCCGAGGCCTCGGCGCGATCCACGCCCGAGGCATCGTCCACGCGGACGTGAAGCCCGGCAACGTGCTCATCGGCCCGGCGTTCCGCGCAGCCGTCACCGACTTCGGGCTCGTCCGCGCGCTCGGCGAGCGCGACGCGAGCGAGCTCGTCGTCGGCACGCCCGCCTACATCGCGCCCGAGATCGTCTACTCGCGCACGCCCGTCTTCGACCGTCGGGCCGACGTCTTCGCGCTCGGCGTGATCGCCTACGAGATGCTCACGGGCAAGCTCCCGTTCCGCATCCACGACGTCAACTCGCTCTTCGACGTGCATCTCCGGCGCGACCCCGCGACGCCGCCGAGCGAGCACCGCCCGGACCTCCCGACCGCGTTCGACGACGTCGTGATGACAGCCCTCGAGCGCGACGTGGACCGCCGGTTCCCGACGACGGACGCGCTGCGCAAGGCGCTCTTCCGTGCGCGGAGCGACGCCGGGCGCAGCCCCGGCCCTACGCGCATCCTGATCGCCGACGACGACCCGCACGCCCGCGCGATGGTGCGCGAGACCCTCGCCTTCGCCTTCCCCGACGCGACCTTGGTGGAGGCGGCGGACGGCGCCCAGGCGCTCGCCGAGCTCGAGGCGATCCCCGCCGATCTCGTCGTCATGGACCTCGACATGCCAGGGATGAACGGCCTCGAGCTGACGGCGGCCATCCGCGGGGCCCCTCACCTCGCGAACGTCCCGATCCTGGTCGTCACCGGCCGCGGGGGCAGCGGCGATTGGCGGCTCCTGCAGAGCCTCGGGGCGGACGGGTTCCTCCTCAAGCCGGTCGATGCCTACACGCTGGTCGCGCTCGCCCGGCGGGGGCTCGAGAGCAAACACCGCTGAGCGGCTAGCCGGCTCGAATTTCCAGGCGGGTGTACCAGTACACCCGCCCGGAAATTCGAGCCGGGTAGCCGCGGCCCTCGACGCGGATCTCGCTCGCCGACCTCCTCGAATAGGCTTCGGCCTGTCCTTCGTCGGCGCGGCAAACGACCTCCACGCCGATCATCCACGGCTACCCGGCTCGAATTTCCAGGCGGGTGTACTAGGCTCCGCCGCTCATGGGTACCCGCTTGCGCTTCGTCGCCCTCTCCCTCGCCGCGCTCGGCGCCTGCGCGCCCGCGATCGGCGATTCGTGCACCACGTCGATCGACTGCTCCATCAACGGAGACCGCATCTGCGACGACACGGTCACGGACGGTTACTGCACGATCGTCGGCTGCGACCCCGACACGTGCCCGGACCGGGCGCGCTGCGTCGAGTGGCGCGGCGCGATCGACCGCACCGCCGTACGCTACTGCATGGCGCGCTGCGTCGACGACGGCGACTGCCGAGACAACTATCGCTGCCTGAACCCCATCCGCGACCGTGAGCTCTTCCCCGTCGACGAGGACGTCTTGGACGACGAAGGGCGACCCGTCCCCCTCGCGCGGGTCGTCGACCTCGCGGAAGGGTTCGCGGAGGCCCGCTTCTGCATTCACGTCGGCGAGTGACCTCGGGTTGGGGGCACTG
>JAHBWH010000058.1 GCA_019637115.1 Myxococcales bacterium
GGGGGGGGGGGGGCGCCCCCCCCCGCCGTGAGCGACGCGGAGTTGCATCCGCCGTGAGCGACGCGGAGTTGCATCCGCCGTGAGCGACGCGGAGTTGCATCAGCGCCGCACAGGTGTGGCGGGGGGTGTCCTCCCCCGCCGTGAGCCACGCGAAGATGATCAATCGTCCAGCGTGGGCGTAGACGTGGATGGGCGCGACCGGATGCGGTCCCGGACACGGCGTAGCGTGTTCTCTCGCGACGCCGTCGAAGCCCCTCGACGGCGTCGCCAGCGAGCCCTCAGGCGAGGTCGAAGCGGTCCGCGTTCATCACCTTCGCCCACGCGGCGACGAAGTCGTGGACGAACTTCTCCTGCGCGTCCGCGCTCGCGTAGACCTCGGCGAGCGCCCGGAGCTGGGAGTTCGAGCCGAAGATCAGGTCGACGCGCGTCGCCGTCCACTTCACCTCGCCCGACGCGCGGTCCCGCCCCTCGAAGGTGTTCTCCGAGGTCGGCGCCCACGCCGTGCCCATGTCCAGCAGGTTGACGAAGAAGTCGGTCGTCAGCGCGCCGGGGCGCTTCGTGAGCACGCCGTGCGCCGAGCCGCCCGTGTTCGCGTTCAGCGCGCGCAGGCCCCCGACGAGCACCGTCATCTCCGGCGCCGTGAGGGTGAGCAGCTGCGCGCGATCGACTAGCAGCTCCTCCGGGCGCGTCGTGACGCCGCTCGCGACGTAGTTTCGGAACCCGTCGGCCCGCGGCTCGAGGGGCGCGAACGACTCGGCGTCCGTCTGCTCCGCGGTCGCGTCGCCGCGGCCCGGCGTGAACGGCACCTGCACGTCGTGCCCCGCGTCCTTCGCGGCCTTCTCGATGGCCGCGCAGCCGCCGAGCACGATGAGGTCCGCGAGCGAGACTTTCTTGCCGCCCTTCTGGGCGGCGTCGAAGTCGCTCTTCACGCGCTCGAGCGCGGCGAGCACCTTCGCGAGCTGCTTTGGCTGGTTCGCCTCCCAGTCCTTCTGGGGCGCGAGCCGGACACGCGCGCCGTTCGCGCCGCCCCGCTTGTCGGAGCCGCGGAAGGTCGAGGCGGAGGCCCACGCCGTCGCGACGAGCTCGGTCACCGAGAGCCCCGACCCGAGGATGGTCGTCTTCAGTGTGGCGACGTCGGCGTCGTCCACCAGCGGGTGATCGACCGCCGGCACCGGGTCCTGCCAGATCAGCTCCTCGGCCGGCACCTCCGGCCCGAGGTAGCGCGAGCGCGGCCCCATGTCGCGATGGATCAGCTTGAACCACGCGCGCGCGAAGGCGTCCGCGAAGGCGTCCGGGTCCTTGTGGAAACGCCTCGAGATCGGCTCGTAGATCGGGTCGAAGCGCAGCGAGAGGTCGGCCGTGGTCATCATCGGCCGGTGCTTCTTCGACGGATCGTGCGCGTCGGGGATCATGTGCTCGTCGGCGACGTCCTTCGCGAGCCATTGCCACGCGCCGGCGGGGCTCTTCACGAGCTCCCACTCGTAGCCGAAGAGCATGTCGAAGTAGCCCATGTCCCAGCGCGTCGGGTTCGGCTTCCACGCGCCCTCGATGCCGCTCGTCGTCGTATCCGCGCCCTTGCCGGTGCCGAGCGCGTTCTTCCAGCCGAGCCCCATCTCTTCGATGGGCGCGCCCTCGGGCTCGGGCCCGACGAGCGAGGGATCTCCCGCGCCGTGCGCCTTGCCGAAGGTGTGGCCGCCCGCGACGAGCGCGACGGTCTCCTCGTCGTTCATCGCCATGCGCGCGAAGGTCTCGCGGACGTCGCGCCCCGAGGCGACCGGATCGGGCTTGCCGTTCGGGCCCTCGGGGTTGACGTAGATGAGCCCCATCTGCACGGCGCCGAGCGGGTCCGCGAGCTCGCGGTCTCCGCTGTAGCGCTGGTCGCCCAGCCACTCGGCCTCGGGGCCCCAGTAGATGTCCTGCTCGGGCTCCCACACGTCCTCGCGGCCACCGGCGAAGCCGAAGGTCTTCAGGCCCATCGACTCGAGCGCGACGTTCCCCGCGAGGAGCATCAGGTCGGCCCACGAGATCTGCTTCCCGTACTTCTGCTTGATCGGCCAGAGCAGGCGGCGCGCCTTGTCCAGGTTGCCGTTGTCGGGCCAGCTGTTGAGCGGCGCGAAGCGCTGCGTCCCCGAGCCGCCGCCCCCGCGTCCGTCGCTGATCCGGTAGGTCCCCGCGCTATGCCACGCCATGCGGATGAAGAGCCCGCCGTAGTGGCCCCAGTCGGCGGGCCACCACGCCTGCGAGTCCGTCATCAGCGCGTGGAGATCCTTCTTCAGCGCCGCGTAGTCCAGCGCGCGGAAGGCGTCCGCGTAGCGGAAATCGTCGCCCAGCGGGCTGCCCGCGGGCGGGTTCTGATGGAGGATCCCCAGGTTCAGCTGGTTCGGCCACCAGTCGCGGTTCGACCGCGCCCCAGCCCTCGCGGCGTGCATCGGGCACTTGCTCTCGTCGCTCATCGTCTCGTCCTCCCTCGTGTCCCACGTCGACGCATCGGCGCTATCACGGGTTCGCGTCGTGCATCAAGCCGGGAGGCCGTCGGCGCAAGGGCGCGCGCCGTCGTCGGTCAATCCGGCGCGTAGCCGACACACTCGCCCGTCGCGTCCCACTCGACGCACTCCGCCGCGGGCTCGTAGTCGGAGAGCACGCCGCGGGCCACCGAGTCGTCCTCGCCCGCGACGACCTCGTCACCGTCCGACGTGGGCTCCGCCTCCGATCGGGTCGTTGGCTCGCTCGGCGCGTCGTTCCCTCCGCAGGCGAGCGACGAGCCGAGGCCCACGACGAGGGCGAGGAAGTGTTGGCGATCGATGAGCACGATGGGGGCCTCCGAGTCGAAGCGTACTCGCCCGCTCGCGAGCCGACACGATTTCGGCGGCGGTTCGGGCCGACGACGAACATTGGGTCTGCGCGATGACGAGAGACCCCTTCTTGGGGGCCATCGGACCTGAAACGTGCACCTCCTCAGGCACGCGTCTTGGGGCGAAGGCGGAGGGCGCTGCTCTCGCTGGCGAGCGCGAAGCGCCGGATTGGGGGGCTAGAGTCCGGGCGGGAGCGCCGAATGTGCGGCGCGGATGGGCAGAATATGATCGCCGTGCTTGCACGCCCGAACGGGTGTGGTCATAGGGCGACGCATGTTTGCGCACCGAACCATGGTGCCCGCGTTGATCGCGCTGACCAGCGCGGGAGCGTGGGCGCAGTCGAGCGAGGTTCCGTCGACCGAGGTTCCGTCGAGCGAGGTTTCGTCGACCGAGGCTCCGGCGAGCGAGGTTCTGGCGACCGAGAGCGCTATCGCGCTCGTCATCGACACCGCGCCGAGCGACGGGACGCCCACGGAGCGAGCGATCGCCACGCAGGATGGCAGGTCCGCGTCCCCCGACGATCGCGGCAGCGACCGTCAGCTCGCGAACGGGCTGCGCGCGCGCGTGCGGCCCGCTCGCAGCGGCACCTTCTCGGCCGTCTGCGTCGCCTACCACGTCGGCAACGCAGCCGACCCACGCGGATACGAGGGGTTGGCGCACCTCACCGAGCACCTGATGTTCAGCGCCACGCGGCGAGTCCCCGAAGGCGCGCTCGCGCGGATCGAGGGCTTGGGCGCGAGCTACGTGAACGCATCGACCGGGGTCGACGCGACGACCTATTGCGAGCAGATCCCCGACGAAGCGCTCGAGATGGCGCTCTTCGTCGAGTTCGACCGGAATGGGCTATCTGCTCGCGACGCTCTCGGAGGCCGACGTCGAGCGCGAGCGACGTGCGGTGCTCCGGGAGCAGCGCGAGCGCGGGCGCCGGAACGTCGGCTGGCGCGCCGGTGATTGGCACCGTGAGGCGATGTGGGGCCGTGGTCACCCCTACGCCCGCCTCGACGAGCCGAGCCGCTCGGTGAGACGCATTCGGCTCTCCGACGTACAGTGGTTTCACCAGCGCTACTACGGCCCCGGCAACGCGACCATCGCCGTCGTCTCCCGCCGCGGAAGCGACGAGGTGCACGCGCTGATCGAGCGCTACTTCGGCGGGCTCCGCGGGAACGCGCCCCCGGAGATCATGCGGCCACCAGAGGTCGACGCGCGAGCGGGCTACCACGTCGTTCAGGCGCCCGTGCGTTTCGAGCGAGCTTCGCTCACTTGGAGGACCCCCGCGTGGCTCACTCGCGACGACGCCGCGCTCGACGTCGTCTCATTGCACCTCGAGGAGCTCCTTGCGCCGCCCGGCGCGGCGGCCGACGCGCCGCGCATCTCGGTCGGGCAGGTGAGCCGGCGGGCCGGATCGGAGTTTCAGATCGCGGTGCAGGCGGCATCCGAGGGGGAGCTCCGCGCGACGCTCGAGGCGATCGTCGCGCAGGTTCGTCAGCTCGTCGATGACGGCATCACGGAAGAGGCCTTCGAGAAGCAGCGCAGTCTGTGGGTCCGGATGTCGCAGGGGCGCGGCCGGCGCCCCCTGAGCTACGCGAGGTTCCTCGTCTCGACGAGCGCCGCCGGCCAGCCCTTCGACATCGACGAAGAGGTGGCGCGCTTCCGCGCCCTGACGGCGGCCGACGTGTCGCGCGTCATGCGCCGCTGGCTCGCGCTCGATCGCATGGTGATGTTTCACCACCGCTCGCACGTGGACGCGGCCTTCCACGGGAACCACAGCGTCCGCCGGGGGTGGTGGCGATGAGCTCGCTGTGTGTGCCCCGCTCGTCGGAGCGAGCCGCCCACGTTGCGGCCTTCGTGGCCTCGACGCTCGCCCTCAGCGCGTGCGTCCCCGCGCTGCCCGGCCCCACGACGCCGCTCGTTCTCTCGCCGGCGCCGGCCGCCGAGCCGCCGCCGTCCCCCGCGATCGCCGCGCCCGAGCTGCCGCGAGTCTTCATGCATCGCGTGACGGGCGGGATGTCGGTGTGGGTGATCCCGACGCCCGACGACGAGGGCGACGTGAGGATCGAGCTCGTCACGCGCCGGGGTGACGACGGCGCGCACCCACGAGGCATCGTCTCGGTCCTGGCGCACGGCCTCCACGAGCACCTGAAGGGTCGCGTCGAGGGCGCCGACGTGTGGGCGGGCTCCTCGAGTCGCATGGCGAAGGTCGGCATGAGCGTCGCGTCCGCCTCGCTCGAGCCCGCGCTCGAGGCGATCCACGCCGCGGTGGCCGTCGATGCGCTCGACGCCGATCCCATCCATCGCGCCTGGGCGCGCTGGAGGCACAGCCTGATGGACCCCTCGCCCAGCGCGCGCGTCAAGCTGGTCGGACTCGCGCAGCTCTTCGAGGAGCCTGCCTCCGTCGACACGGTCCAGGTTCGTTGGCTCCAGCGCATCGCGGGCTTCACGCGAGAGGGCGTGACGGCGGCACGAGACGAGCGCTTCGCGCCGCGCGACTCGGTGCTCGTGGTGGTCGGGCCGGTCGACCCGGTGGCGATCGCCGAGGTCGCTGAGCGCGTCTTCGGCGGCTGGAGCATCGAGCCCACGCCTCCCGTCTCGCCCGCGATGCCCGAGCGCTTCGTCGCGCGCGCGGCGGTCAGCGAGCACAGCCCCGGCGCGCAGGTCGTCTCCGTCGAGATGATCCGACGCGCGCCTCCGATGAGCGATCCGAACCGCCCCGCCTTCGATCTCGTCGTCGAGATCCTCGGGGGCGGCGCGAGCGCGCGTCTGCACTCGTCGCTGCGCGACCAGCAGCAGCTCACGTACGGCGGCGCCGCTGGGGTGAGCGACGCCTACTACGGCGACGTCCTTCACCTCGTGGCGTCGTTCTCGCCTGACGAGGCCGAGGTCGCGATGGATCGGCTCTTCGACGAGGAGCGGCGGCTCCGCGACGAGCCCGTCACCGAGGCCGAGCTCCGCGTCGCGCGGGTGCGTCTATGGGCCGGCCTGCGTCACGGGCTCGAGCAGAACCCCTCGGGCTGGCTGGAGCGGGCGTGGATCGCGCGCGTCACCCCCGCGGCGCTGCTGCGTCGCTACGAGGCGCTCGCGACCATCACGCCAGCGGAGCTTCAGGAGGTCTCGAGGCGCTACCTCGACCCGGCGCAAGGCCTCGTGCTCGTCGTCGGCGACCTCACACACATCGGCGGCCTGTGGATCCGGCGGGGCCCCGAAGGCTTGAGCGTGCGACGGCGCGTGGCCCGAGACGAGCAGCTCCCCCCGCCGGAGTGAAGCGAGACCTCCGTGCTGGGTCCACACGTCCTCCTCGAGGGGGCCTGATTCGGGCTTGGCCGGTTTGGTGAGCGGGGCGCGCGCTCCACGCGACGCGGCTCGCGGAAGGCGTGGGTGATGCGCTCTCGAAGCAGCTCGAAGCGTCGCCCTTCACGGGGCTGTACCGTCGAGCCGGATGGGCGATACTCGCCCGATGAAGAAGCGCGCAGCGTGCCTCTCGTGGTGGCTCCTCTTGGCGTGTGGCGGGACGACCCCGACCAACGAGCCGGCGGTGCCCGCCCCGATCGAGCCGACCGAGGAGCCGACCGAGGAGCCGACCACGGAGCGGCCGACCCAACCGACGGAGGGTGAAGTGACCGCAGGCGACTTCGCGCCCGTGAGCCCGCAGGAGCTGACGGCGCTCGCGCGCGCGAACCAGTTCGGGTTCGACCTCTACGGGGCGCTGCGCGGCGCGCCGGGCAACCTCGTCTTCTCACCAGCGAGCGTCGACCTCGCGCTTGGGATGACCTACCTCGGCGCGCGCGGCGAGACCGCGGCGCAGATGGGTCGCGTGCTCCACACCGAGACCGCCGAGGGCCTCGCGCGCCTCCACGGCACCGCAATCCGCACCTGGGGCGAGACGCGCGACGCGACCCTGCGGATCGCGAACCGCATCTACGTCGAGCAGACGGTGTCGCCCGAGCCGAGCTTCGTGGCGCTGACCCGCGACGCCTACCTCGCGCCCTTGCACCCGCTCTCGTTCATCACCGAGGCCGACGCCGCCCGCGTCACGATCAACACGTGGGTCGCGGAGCGGACCGAGCAGCGGATCCGCGACCTGCTGCCGGAGCGATCGCTCGACTCGCTCACGCGCCTCGTGCTGGTGAACGCGATCTACTTCAAGGGCACGTGGCAGACGCAGTTCGAGGAGAGCCGCACGCAGCCGCGCACCTTCCACCTCGGCGGGGGCCGGACGGCGTCGGTGAACATGATGCACACGAAGGAGCGCTTCGCGTGGGCGCGCGTGCCGAGCGACGGCCTCCGCGTGCTCGAGATGCCCTACGCCGGCGAAGAGCTCTCGATGGTCTGGCTGCTGCCCGAGGATCGCGACGGCCTCGGCGCGCTCGAGGAGAAGCTCTCCGCGGAGGCGTTCGCGCGCTGGCGCGCGGCGGCGCGGCCGGTCGAGGTAGAGGTGCAGATCCCTCGCTTCCGCATGGAGCCGCCGACGATCGCGCTCTCGGACACGCTGAAGCGCGGCATGCCGCTCGCGTTCTCGCGCGCCGCCGACTTCACGGGCATCGCGACGCTGCCGGACGGGCTCTACATCCAGGAGGTCTTCCACAAGGCCTTCATCGAGGTGAACGAAGAAGGCACCGAGGCGGCGGCGGCCACCGCGGTGGTGATGGCGACCCGCGGCGCACCTGGCCCCTCCCCGGAGGTGCCGCGCTTCATCGCCGACCACCCCTTCCTCTTCGCGCTCGTCGATCGACGCACCGGCGTCATCCTCTTCCTCGGCCGGGTCGTCGATCCGCGCTGAGCCGTTGACGCCATCTGCGTGAACCCGATCTGTTGACCGTGCGATACGATCGAATCGCGCGTTCACGCGCCGCGTGAGAAGCGGAGCTTCCACCGCCAGCCGAGGCTCCAGAGCACGGGCACGACGAAGAGCGTGAGCAGCTCGACCGCCATGCCGCCGACGACGGGGATCGCCATGGGGCGCATCACGTCGCTGCCTCGGCCGGTGGCGGTGATCACCGGCAAGAGCGCGAGCAGGGTGGTCGCGGTGGTCATGAGGCAGGGGCGGACGCGACGCTTGCCTGCCTCGAGCACCTTCTCGCGGACCTCCGCGACCGTCCGCGGCGCCTCGCGGAAGAGCTGCTTCAGGTAGGTCGCGATCACGACGCCGTCGTCGACCGCGATGCCGACGAGCGCGATGAACCCGACCCAGACCGCCGCCGTGATCGGCTCGCTGCGTGTCTGCAAGAGCACGTCGAGGCGGGTCCCGAGGATCTCGACCCCGTAGACGTCGAGCCCCCACGCCCAGAGCAGCACGAAGCCGCCCGCCATCGCGACGCCGACGCCCGCGAAGATCGCCAAGCTGACCATCACGCTCCGGAACTGCAGGTAGAGCAGGATGAGCACGAGAAGCAGGGCGACGGGCACGAGCACGAGCAGCCGCTCGCTCGCGCGGACCTGGTTCTTCCACGTGCCGTCGAGCTGCCAGCTCACGCCCGCGGGCACGCGGAGGGTCCCGTCAGCGACCTTCGCCGCGAGGTGCGCCTCGACGGCGCGCACCGCGTCGACGTCGGTCACACCCTCGGCCGGATCGAAGAGCACGAAGCTCGTGAGGAAGGTGTCCTCCGAGCGGAGCATCTGCGGGCCGCGCTCGTAGCGCACGCGCGCGATCTGCGAGAGCGGCACGGTGCCGCCCTCGAGGGTCGAGATGGGCAGCCCCTCGAGATCTGCGACGTCGGCCCGCTCTTCGCGCGCGAAGCGCACGCGCACGGCGCGCCGGACCCGGCCCTCGATCGCGAAGCCGACCTGCTCGCCGCCGATCGCGGTCGCGAGCTGTCGCTGCGCCATCGCCACGGTGACGCCGAAGCGCGCCAGCGCTGCCCGATCGAGCTCGACCTCGAGGTAGGGCTTGCCCACCGTGCGCTCCGCCTGCACCGAGCTCCGGCGCAGCGCGGGCACCTCGCGGAGCGTCGCCTCGAGCTCGCGCCCGAAGTCCTCGAGCGTCGCGAGATCGGGGCCGCGCAGCTTGAGCCCGGCCCGGCCCCGCATGCCCGTCTGAAGCATCACGATCCGTGTCGAGATCGGCTGCAGCACCGGCGCCCCCGTGAGCCCCGGCCGCTCCGCGGCGCGCGTGATCTCGTCCCAGATGTCCGCCGGGCGCCGGATGTGATCGCGCCAGAGGCGCACGCGCTCCCCGTCCGCGTCGACGCCGTACTCCGGATGGTAGAAGATCATCGTCTCGAACATCGAGATCGGGGCGGGGTCCAGGGTCGTCTCGGCGCGGCCGAGCTTGCCGACGACGCGCGAGACCTCCGGGATGGTCGCGATCGCGGCGTCCATCGCCTGCAGGAGCGCGGTCGCCTCGCCGATGGAGGCATGCGGGGTCGTGGTCGGCATGTAGAGGAACGCGCCCTCGTCGAAGGCTGGCACGTCGGCCGGCCGGAGCCCTGGGAAGCGCGCCTGCGCGTCCTCTCCCAGGAAGGCTGGGGCGCCCTTCCACGCGACCCACCCGAACACGAGGAGCGCCGCAGGGATCGCCAGGAATGCGAGCTCGTGGCGGACGAAGAGGGAGAGTAGGTGGGGGTAGGCGCGCTGGAAGATCTCGAAGGCGAAGAGCACGGCGCCAACGACGAAGGTCACGAAGACGGCGTTGAGGACAAAGCCGGCGCCCGGCCCCAGCGGCTCCCAGTCCGCCGCGAGCACGAGGGCGATGCCGAGCGCCAGGGCGAGCTCGAGGGCGCGCCGCGACCAGCGGGCGAGGCCGACGAGGCGCGCCTCGCGGCTCGCGCGCAGCAGCAGGTGGGACGCGGCGGGGACGACGACGAGGCCGACGACGAACGCTCCGACGATGGCGAAGGTCTTGGTCCACGCGAGCGGACGGAAGAGCTTTCCTTCCGCGCCCGTCAGCGCGAAGACGGGCAGGAAGCTCACGACCGTGGTCATCACGCTCGTCAGCACGGCCGGCGCGACCTCGGCCGCGCCCTCGACGGCGGCCTCCGCCCGCTCCTGGCGCGAGCGCGCGCGCCGCGCGTCGAGGCGCTGCTTGACGTTCTCGGCGAAGACGATGCCGACGTCGACCATCGTGCCGATGGCGATCGCGATGCCCGCGAGCGCCATCACGTTCGCGTCGACGCCGAAGAGCTTCATGCCGACGAAGGCGAAGAGCACCCCGAGCGGGAGCGTGAGCGCGACCACGATCGAGCCCCGGAGGCTCCGCAACATCAGGAGCACCACGAGGAGCGTGATGAGGAGCTGGTGCCGCAGCGCGATCGAGAGGGTGTCGAGCGTCTCGTGGATGAGCCCGGTGCGGTCGTAGAACGGGACGACGCGGACCTGCGCGCGGCGCCCGTCGACCTCGCGCGTCGGCAGGCCGGGGGCGAGCTCCTCGATCGCGCGCTTCACGCGTTCGATGACCGCGAGCGGGTTCTCGCCTTGGCGGACGACCACGATGCCACCGACGACCTCGGCGCCGGCCTCGTCGAGCACGCCACGACGGGAGGCGGGGCCGAGCGTCACGTGGGCGACGTCGGCGACGCGGATGGGGGTGCCGTCTCGGCTCGTGATCACCGCGAGCTCGAGATCCTCGGGCGAGCGCAGCAAGCCGAGGCCACGCACGACGTACTCGACCGACTGCAGCTCGATCGTGCGCGCGCCGACGTCGAGGTTCGCGCTGCGCGCGGCCTCGGCGACCTGCGCCAGCGTGACGTCGTGCGCGCGCAGCGCGTCCGGGTCGACGTCGATCTGGTACTCGGCGACGTGCCCGCCGATCGAGCTGACCTCGGCGACGCCCGGCACCGCCTGGAGGGCGGGGCGCACCGTGAAGTCCTGCAGCGTGCGCAGCTCGTGCAGGTCGAATGCCCCCGGCACCACCGCGTCCGGCGCCGCGCCCTCGTGGGCATCACGCGCCTCGAGCGTGTACCAGAAGACCTGCCCGAGGCCCGTCGCGTCGGGGCCGAGCGAGGGCGAGACGCCCGGCGGCAGCAGGTCGGGTGGGAGCGACGAGAGCTTCTCGAGCAGACGTGTCCGCGCGTCGTAGAAGGGGATGTCCTCGTCGAAGATGATGAAGAGGCTCGAGAAGCCGAACATCGACGTGCTTCGAACCGTGCGCACTCCCTGGAGCCCGAGCAGCGCGCTCGCGAGCGGGTACGAGACCTGATCCTCGACGTTCGAGGGCGCCTGACCGGGCCACTCCGTGAAGACGATCTGCTGGTTCTCGCCGATGTCCGGGATCGCGTCGACGCCCACGGGGCTGCGCGGCATGCCGCCGAGGTCCCAGTCGAAGGGCGCGAACGCGAGCCCGCCGCCCACGAGCAGCAGGCAGAGGAGCACGACGAGCGGCTTGCCCTCGAGGAAGAAGCGAACGGCGCCGCGCCACGCGGCGCTCGAGCCTGCGTTCGAGTCCGAGTCCGAGTCCGAGTCCGAGTCCGAGTCCGATTCCGATTCCGATTCCGAAGCCGAGTCCGAGTGCGACCCGGACACCGACCCCGACGCCGACTCCGAGTGCGACCCCGACGTCGAATCCGGCGTCGAAGACTCTGCGTCCTCGCGGTCCGGCGGCTCCCCGCTCATCGCAGCCCCTCCAGTCGCGCGCCGGGCGCGACCGTCGCCTCGATCGTCCCGCACGTGCGCATCGCGTCGCCGAAGTAAGCGTTGTCGACTACCTCGCCCCGCTGCACCCAGCGCGCGCCGCGGTCGTCGAAGGCCATCGGGCAGTGCGCGACCCGCACCGGCACGTCGGTCGGGTTGCCGAAGCGCGAGAGCACGCGCTCGATGCTCGCCGAGAGCGGCTCGAAGGCCGCCCGCATCTCGGCGATCGTGCGCGCGTGGGCGACCGCGTGCGCCTGCTCCATGAGCGGGGTCGCGAGCGCCGCCCACGCCTCGCCCGCGTCGCCCGCGAGCGTGACGCCGTCGACGCGCATCCGGAGCACGCGGGCCGCGTCGAGCGCGGCCTCGGGATCGTCGGCCGCGAGCCGCGCGGCGATCTCGAGGGCACCCTCGATCACGGGCGCGAGCTCGCCGCGCGCCACTTCATCGAGCTCGACGTGCGAGGACTCGCCCTCGCGCGCCATCATGCTGATTCCCCCGCGGATCTGCAGCTCCGCGTCGAGCGTGAAGGCTCCGTGCACGACGACGCGCTCACCCTCGCGCAGCCCATCGAGCACTGGGTAGATCGCGTCCGCGCCCTCGCCGCGCCGCGGACCGAGCGTCACGCCGCGTGCCTCGTAGGTCGGCCGCTCGCGGCCAGGCACCTCGACGTAGACGACGGAGCGTCGACCGGTGAAGAGCGGCGCGGTGGCCGGGATGACGAGCGGGGGCCCGTTCGCGCGACGCGACCACGCTGGACCTCGCGAGGCGCGGACGAGCTGAACGGTCGCCTCTCCCACCATGCCAGGGCGCAGCACCCCGCCGCTCGGGACCGAGACGCGCACCTCGGCGACGCGCCGCCGCGCGTCGACGACGGGTGAGACGAACGCCACCTCGCCCACGAGCGGGTCGGGCAGGCCTTCGAAGCGGAGCGCGACCGGCTGGCCGACGCGCACGAGCGGCAGGTCACGCTCGTAGACCTCGAGCTGCGCCCAGACGCGATCGAGCCGCGCGAGCGAGTAGAGCGGGGTGCCGGCGCTCACGTAGGTGCCTTGGGTGACGAGCCGCTCCATGACGGTGCCCGCCGCGGGGCTGCGCACGGCCACCGCGCGGGTGGGCCGCTCGGCCTCCTCCATCGCTGCGAGCTCCGCGTCGGGCACCCCGAGCAAGCGCAGGCGGTCACGCGCCGCCTCGAGCGCGAGGGCCGCACCCTCGCGCGCGGGCCCTTCGAGTCGATCCATCACCCGCTTCGCGCTCAGGAGCTCCTGATGCGCCGCGTAGACCTCGGGGCTGTAGAGCGTCGCGACTACCTGCCCGCGCGCGACCCGCTGGCCCGTCGCGCGCACGTGGAGCCGATCCACGCGACCGCCGATCCAGCTCGTGACGACGTCGCGCCGGGTCTCGTCGAGCGCGACGCGCGCGACGAAGCGACGCAGGACCTCGCTGCGCTCGGCGTCCTCGGCGCGCACCTCGGTCGTGCGCACGGCGACCAAGGCCGCGGCCCGCGGCGAGAGGCTCACCTCGGTCGGGCCGTCGTCCGCGCCCCCGAGCGACGAGGCCGGCACGAGGTCCATGCCGCAGAGTGGACAGATCCCCGGCCCATCCTGCCGAACGTTCGGGTGCATCGAGCAGGTCCAGACCTGATCGGCTGGCGCCTCCGCCGCGCCGGCCGCCTCACCCGCCGCATGCGGCTCCCCGGTGCACCGTCCCAGCCCGAACGCGGCCAACGCGATCGCGGCCCCCGCGATCCCCATGAAGATGCGCGCCTTCATCGTCCCACCTCCGTCCTGACCTCGAACCCGGACTCGGACCCAGACCCAGCCCCAAGACCAGTCGCGGACCCCCCGGACCCAGACGCGGACCCGGTCGCGGACCCGGACCCGGACGTGGACCCGGACCCGGAAGCGGACCCGGCCCCGGACGTGGACCCGGACCCGGACGTGGACCCGGGCCTGGAAGCGGACCCGGCCCGGGATCCGGAAGCGGACCCGGCCTCGGATCCGGAGCCGGACGCGGAAGCGGACGCGGACCCGGTCCCGGACGCGGAAGCGGACCCAGACGCGGACCCGGCCCCAGAATCAAACGCCGAATCAGACCCAGCCTCGAGCGGCCGCCCCGTCACCTCCTCCAAGCGCGCCCAACCGAGCGCGAAGCGCGCGCGCGCCTCGTCGAGCGCGAGCCGCAGCGACACGAGCTCCTGCTGCGCCGCGATCAGGCTCGCGAGCGGGAGCCGTCCCGCGGCGTAGGCGCCCAGGCTCGAGGCGTGCGCGGCCTCGACCTGCGGGACGAGGGTCCGCTCGTAGAGGCGCACCTGGCGTCGCGCGTCCTCCAGGTCCGCGAGCGTCGCGTCCACATCCGCGCGCGCCCTCAACGCGCGTGACTCGCCGTCGGCGCGCGCGGCCCTCTCTTCGGCACGCGCGGCGGCGCGCTCGGCGCGCAGCGTCGCGACGTCGACCGGTAGCGAGATCGCGAGCCCGAGCATGAAGCCGTCGTCGTGGCCCACGTTCAGGTTGCGCATGTCCATCCAGTCGAGCCCGACGACCAGCCCCGGCCAGCGTCGCGCGTCGGCGGCGTCCGCGCGCGCCTCGGCCGCGCGCGCGAGCTCCTCGTAGACCTGCACGTCAGGGCGCGTCATCGCGGCCTCGCGCAGCGCCGCGGGCGAGAGCGCCAGATCGGTCAGCGCTGGCAGCGCGTCTGCGACCGGCAGGGCGTGCTCCGCGTCGAGCGCCAGAAGCGCGCGCAGCCCGGCGCCGATGCGGTGGCGCTGCGAGTCGAGCGAGGCGCGCTCGTCAGCGAGCCGCGCGAGCGCGACCTCGAGCTGCTGGAGCTCGGCGAGTGAGGCGTTGCCCGTCGCGAGTCGCGCGCGGACGACCTCGACCACGCCAGAGAGCAGCGCCGCGCGCTCCTGGACCGTCGCCGCGCGGCGGTCGATCAGCCAGAGGCCCCAATAACCCACTGCGATCTCCCGCCGGAGGGTGAGCAGCTCCGCGGCGACCCGGTGGGCCTCCGCGTCCGCCATCGACGCGGCGCTCGTCGCGCCCGTGCGGAGCTGCGCGGGCCAGGGGATCGGCATCATCAACCCCACGCGCTGCCGCTCGCGGAAGGGCATCGCCCCGAGCGCGACGGTGTAGCTGAGCGTCGGCCGCGGCCACCGCCGCGCGCCGCGCGTGCGATGCGTCGCCGCCTCCCAGCGCGCGAAGGCCGCGCGCACGCTCGGGCTGCCGAGCGCGGCGCGGGCGACGTAGGCGTCGAGGCTACCGTCGAGCGAGACCTCGTCGGGCGACGTGCGTGCCTCGGCTGCGCGCGAGAAGCGCGTCAGGGCCTCGCGCTCGGGCGCGGGCGCGCACGCGCCGAGCGCGACGAGCACGAGGGCCCTCTCGATGAGCGACGCGCGACGCGCCGCGGCTGTGCAAACCATGACCTGCTCCTCTGGGCCTGCGCTCGCTCCGCCAATCGCGGAAGAGCGCGCCGCGACCCGCGCGGCGTCACGGAGCGGCGTCGCGCCGATCCGCGGGGCGAGGCGCGCCTCGGCGCGCACCTCGCGCGCGCCGACGGGGAGTCGGCGCGCCGCGCGGGATCAGACCCGGAGGACGGTCGTACGAGTCGGATGGAAGGGCCGGGGTGGCGGCGGACCGCGCGCGGCGGGCGGCGGGAGCGTGCGGCGAAGGGGGGCCGCCGCCAAGTCCGGGATGGCCGCGCGGGTCGCAACGACCGGGGCGAGCGGCACGCTCGCGTCCGCGGTGACGAGGCGCGCGTCCGTGGTCTCGTCGAGCACGAGGTGCTTGCAGCAATCACCGCCGGGGGCCGTGAAGCGCGTCTTGGTCGCGAGATCGCAGCAGGGCGGCCGCGTCGAGGCGGGCATGCGCAAGAACCAGCACGCGCTCGCGCGCTCGAAGAACGCGACCGTCTGCAGCGAGGTCGCGAGCGCGAGGACGGCGACCAGGGTCGCGAGCGTGCTCGTGCGGCGCATCGACACCAACCTGCCGCGCGAGGCCGAGGACGTCAACTGGTGTCGAAGGGTCGACGCAGCGGGTGCCCATGCCCGTGCCCGTGCCCTTGCCCTTGCCCTTGCCCTTGCCCTTGCCCCTGCCCCTGCCCCTGCCCTTGCCCCTGCCCTTGCCCCTGCCCTTGCCCCTGCCCCGACCGCAGTCCCGGACTCGGACTCGGACTCGGACTCGGACTCGGACTCGGACTCGGACTTGGACTTGGACTGCGTCTGGGTTTGTTTGGTGTCCGGCCTCGGTTCATCGCGCACGCGCACGCGCACGTGGACGTGGACGTGGACGTGGACGCGCACGCGCACGCGCACGCGCACGTGGATGTGGACGTGGCCGTGGACGTCGTGGACGTGGACGCGCACGTGGACGTGGACGTGGACGCGCACGCGCACGCGGACGTGGACGCCGTGGACGTCGAGGTCGTGTCCCGACCATCCCTCAGAGCGACTCGCGGATCTCCCGCGCGAGCGCCGCGCCGTCCTCGAGCTTGCCCACGGGCCACCCCACGCCGAGCCCCTCTGCCTCGCTCGGCTTGGGGATGATGTGGAAGTGCACGTGGAAGACGGCCTGGTGCGCAGGCGCGCCGTTGTTCTGGAGGATGTTGTAGTGCTTCGTCCCGGTCGCCTTCATGACGGCGCGGCACAGGCGCGGCAGCACCCGGCCGATCGCGGCGGCGGCTTCGTCCGAGAGCTGGTCGAGCGTCTCGGCCGGCTCCTTGGGGATGACCAGCGTGTGCCCACGCGAGAGCGGCCCGATGTCCAAGAAGGCGAGCACGTGCTCGTCCTGGTAGACCTCGTGACAGGGGATCTCACCGCGGAGGATCTTCGCGAAGATGGTCTCGGCCATGTCCGCACGATAGCAGACACGGGATCTCCAACCGACGGAACCCAGCCGTCGCAGGCTCGACGGAGCTCGGACCGACGGAACACCAGCGACGGAACACCAGCGGCCCGGTCGCGCGAGGCGAGCCGGGCCGTTTCGGGAAGGATGCTGGTGATTAGATGCGGGTGCCCTTGGCGCGAAGATCGCGGAGCACGGCGTCGATGCCGCGCTTGTCGATCTCCTTGATCGCCGTGGTGCTCAGGCGAAGGCGCACCCACTTGTTCTCCGACGGCACCCAGAAGCGGTGCGTCTGGAGGTTCGGCAAGTTGCGCTTCTTCGTCTTGCGGTTCGAGTGAGACACCTTGTGCCCCACCATCACACCCTTACCGGTGACTTGGCAGACCTTAGACATGACGACGTCCTCTGATGAATCGCGAAGCGAGGCTCACTTCTTGGAGCTCGGCATCTTCGCTTCGGTGAACTCGACGTGCTTGCGCGCGACGGGGTCGAACTTCTTGAGCTTGAGCTTGCCCGTCATCGTCCGCTTGTTCTTGGTCGTGTAGTACGTGTAGCCCGTACCCGCCGACGAGATCAGTCGAATCTTGTCACGCATGGCGTCACCAGCTGCTCTTGGTGAGTCCGGGGACCTCACCGCGGTGGCCGAGCTCGCGCAGCGCGATACGCGACAGCCCGAACTTGCGGTAGTAGGCCCGCGGGCGGCCCGTCACCGCGCAACGGTTGCGGATCCGGACGGGGTTGGAGTTGCGCGGGAGCTTCTGGAGCCTCTCCTGAGCCTCGAGCTTCGCCTCGTCGGACGACTCGGGGTTGCGGATGATCTCCTTGAGCTCGGCGCGGAGCGCGGCGTACTTGGACGCGAGCTTCTTGCGGTGCTCGTTGCGAGCGATCTTTGCCTTGCTGGCCATCGAACAGGGTCCTTCCCGAAAAGGGTCGCGAGCCTGACGGATCCTCGGGCGCGATGCAAGTCGTCGGGGCGTCGATCTTGGTACGCGCCAAGCAAATTTCGCATGTGCGGGGCGCCCAGAAGGGGTCTGCGTCGCCCCCGCGGGGCCCCGCATCAGATCGGGTCGCGCCGGACCGCCCGCACGAGGTCCATCAACGGGCCGACATCTTCGCGCCGGTCGACCAGCGTCACGCGCCGGCCGGCCTCCTCCAACGTGCCCGCCATTCCCTTTCCGAGCGGCGTGCCTTCGTCGAAAAGTATCGTGATCACGGCGGGGTCGAGCCGCGCGAGGCGCCCGACGAGGGTGCCGAGCGGGTCGGGCGGGTCGGTCAGGTCGACCAGGACCAACATCGGGCGGAACTCGCTTGCGAGGGTCTCGAGCCGCGACAGATCCGAGAGGCCGAGCGGGACGATCGAGGGCCCGAGCGCGACCTTGAGGCGTCGGGCGAGGCGGCCGCTCGTGGCGAGCACGAGCACGCGGGTCGGTCCCGCTCCGGTCGGGAAGGGCGCCGTCGGCGCTTCGGACCGGCGCATCCGCGGAGGAGGCGGGGTCCCTAGGATCCCCCGCACCCGCTGGCTGACCTGATCGGCGAGCTCCTCGCCGACGCGGAGGACGAGCTGATCGCGCAGCGGCCCGCCCGCGAACCCGGACCACTCTGCCGGCCCGACCGGCTCTCGCTCGACCGAGTCGAGGGCGGCAAAGAGGACGCTCGCGGCGATCTCGGTGGAGAGCATGCCCTCGAGCACCTCCCGGACCACCACGACCTCGTATCCCTCCTTCAAAGGACGGGCTCCGCCTTCGGGGGTCGCGAGCATCGGAGTGGGACGAGACCTCGGGTGTGCATGTCGTTCGTCGCAGAGTACCAGCCCACGGAGGGATTGGGGCACGTGGGGCGCGCGTCCATCGCCGCGAGGACGCCGGGCGTCACGCGGGCGGCAGGAAGAGCGAGAGCACCGTGCGCCCCGGCTCCGACTCCACCTCGATGCGACCGTCGACCTCCTCGAGCAGCCGGCGGGTCAGGTTCAGGCCGAGGCCGTTGCCGCCCGTCGAGAACCCGCGATCGAAGAGGTGCTCGAGGTGCTGCGGCGGAATGCCTGGGCCGTCGTCGACGATTTGCACGCAGACCTCGTCGCCGCGGACCTCGACGTGTAGCTCGATGCGGCCGTCGCGACGCCCCGCGCGTTCGAGCGCGTGCACCGCGTTGAGCACTAGGTTGATGAGCGCCTGGCCGAGCGAGCTCTGCGCGATCGCGACCTTCGGGACACCCGCGCCCACGAAGAGCACCCCCGCGCCCACGGGCCGGATCTGCGACTCGAGCAGGCGGAGCGTGGAGCGCGCGACCTTCCCGGCGTCGCAGGCCTCTCGACGCACGGACTCGGCCCGAAGGCGGGTCGTGAAGCCGATGAGCTGCTCGACCCCCGTGATGATCTGTTGGCTACGATCGAGGCTGCGCTCGATCGCGCCCGACATCGCAGGGCTCGACGCCTGGGTGCGGAGCCGGTGCAGCTCTTCGTCGAGGACCTGCGCGCTCAGGCCGAGGCTCGTCAGCACGTTGCTCAGCTCGTGCGCGATCTCGACGCCGGCGAGGCGCGCCATCCGCACAGGCACCTCGGCGAGCACGCGCGCCTCGAGCTCGGCGACCTCCCGCCGCGCCCGCCAGAGGTTCAGCGCGTCGTTCAGCCGTGCTCGGAGCGCGTCGTCTGCGTAGGGCTTCTGCAGGTAGGCGTGGACGGCGCCGCGGTTGATGGCGGCGACGGCCGCGTCCAGGTCGGCGTACGCCGTGAGGATCACGCGGATCGTGTCGGGTCGACGCTCGCGAACGTGGCCGCAGAGCTCGCTGCCGCTCATCCCTGGCATGCGCTGGTCGGCCACGAGCAGGGCGGGCTGCAGCTCGTCGAGCTGGGCGAGCGCCTCTTCACCCGAGCCGAGAGTGACCACGCGGAGATCGTCTTCGAAGAGATACGAGAACGTCAGCCGGTTCGGCGCCTCGTCGTCGACGTAGAGTACCAATGGCCGTTCGTCGGTGCTCATCCAGCTCGGCTCCTCACGAACTCGCCGCTGCCCTCTTCGACGTCGTCGGCGAGCGGGAGGTGGAGGGCGAAACAAGTCTTCGCGTCGCGCTCCAACGACAAGGTACCACCATGTTGCTCCAAGATGTCGCGCGCTCGTGCGAGTCCGAGGCCGGCGCGACCCGAGAGCGAGAAGCCCGGATCGAAGACGCGCGTTCGCGCCTCCTCGGGGATCCCGGGGCCGTCATCGCGCACCCGCACCACCGCGAAGCCGTGAGCTTCGCTCACGCGCACCTCGATGTCGCCTCGATCGGCGACCGCCGTGATCGCGTTCGAGAGCACCTCGTCCAGCGCGCGGGCGAAGGCGTCGGTCGCGATGCGGGCCCGCGGGTTACCCTCGGTCGCGAGAGACAAGCGCGCGGTCGGGACGAGGCGGCGGCGGAAGAGGCGAACGACTCCGTCCGTGGCGCGCACGAGATCGATGGTCGGCTTCGGCTCGGCCGCGATGGGGAGCTCGGCGTCGAGGCGCGCGCTCATCGCCTCGAGTGTGCGCACCTCGACCTCGGCGTCTCCGCGCGTCCGGCGGAGCTCCTCGAGCAGGACCTTTCGGCGCTCCTCGGGGGCGTGCTCGAGCGCGACCATGAGGTCCGCCGCGTGCTGGAGAGACGCCCGCAGGCGCCGCAGCGGCCCCGCCAGCTGCAGGTTGAGGTTCCGCGTCAGCGCGCGCGCAGGTGTCGCGCGCACCGCGCGCTGCTGGAGCTCGCGCATCGTCTGGGTCGCCTGATAGGCCTCGATCGCCGCGCGGAGGACCTCCTCGAGCTCAGCGTTGCCGATCGGCTTGGTGAGGTAGCGCAGGACCTGGCCGCGGTTGACGGCGTCGATCGCCGCGTGGACGTCGGCGTAGGCGGTGAGGATGATGCGGACGGTGTCCGGGAAGCGCGCGCGGACCCGCTCGCAGAGCTCGACACCGCTCATGCCCGGCATGCGTTGATCGGTCAGCAGTACGGCGATGGGCTCGCGCTCCATTCGCGCGAGCGCCTCGTCCGCGGAGGACGCCACCTCGATCCGGAGCGACCCCTCGAGCGCGTACTGCACCGAAAGCAGGTTCGCGACCTCGTCGTCGACGTAGAGGATCGTGGGCGCGTTCGGATCCAGGGACACGCGGCCAAGCGTATCAGCATCTACCCCATTTAGAGTAGGCGTGCCCCGGACACGCTCCGCGTTCGTGGATAGCTCCAGCGTGTCCCAAAGCGCACGTCATCAGGGCGCTCGTTCGGAGCGGAAGGCGCCTCGAGGCAAAGCGTTCCCCTCCTCGACTGGAGACAGCGGCAGCTCGAGGGTGAACCGCGCTCCCCCAAGGTCGGGCGAACGATCGACCCGGACGTCCCCACCGTGGCGCTTCGCCACGTCGCGCACGATCGCGAGCCCGATGCCAGCTCCCTTCCCGGCCCCTCGTGTGCTCGTGAAGTAATCGAAGATGTCTTCGCGTCGGGCCTCCGGGACGCCCGGGCCAGAGTCTTCGATCCGCACCACGTAGCGGTCGCCCTCGCGCGCGCCCGAGACGCGGATGCTCCCTCGCGCGCCGACCGCGTGCGCCGCGTTGTCGATTAGATTGAGAAAAGCGTGGTTGAGCTCCGCGGGCCGACCGCGCAGCGTGGGCTCGAGGTCGATCGCCTGGTCGATGATCACGCCCGTCGAGATGCGGGCCGACAAGAGTCGGATGGCGGCTCCGAGGCCCGCGCCAGGGCGTACGTCATCCTCGGCCTGCCGATCGACCCGCGAGAGATCGAGCAAGTCGACGGTCGTCTCCTCGATGCGCTTGGCGGATTCGATGAAGACGTCGAGCATCTCTCGGGTCCGATCGTCGACCTTCTCGTGCAGGCGGCGCCGCATCGCGGGCAGCCCGCTGACGAGCGACGTGAGCGGGTTGCGGACGTGGTGCGCGACGGAGGCGGCGAGGATCCCGAGCGACGCGAGGCGCTCCTTGTGTGCAAGCTCGCGCGCGAGCGCGCGCAGCCGGAGCTGCACGTCGAGGCGCGCGAGGAGCTCGCGCCCGTGGAAGGGTTTGAGCACGTAGTCGTCGGCGCCGGCGTCGAAGCCCTCGAGCACCTCGGTCGGCTCGCTGCGCGCGGTGACCATCACGATGGGGAGGTCGCGCAGCTCCGGATCGGCGCGGAGCGCCCGGCAGAGCTCGAGGCCGGTCATGCGTGGCATCGCGATGTCCGTGACGACCACGTCGGGCGCCTCGGCGCGCGCGGCGGCGAGGGCCTCGGCGCCGTCCGCCGTCGCCCGGACACGGAACCGCGTCGCGAGCACCTCCGAGAGGAAGCGGCGAAGCTCGGGGTTGTCCTCGGCCACGAGCGCGAGCGGCGCGTCCGCCCGCGGCCCGGAGAGGTCCGCTGGCGGGGCAGGCGCTTCGACGTGAGGTTCGGCGTGCGCGGGAGCGACCGCCGGACCGCTCGCGACACGACGGGGGAGCTGCAGCACGAAGCGCGCGCCGCCGAGGCTGCTCTCCTCGAGCGTGACGCGTCCTCCGTGGAGCCGGGCGGCCTCACGCACGATGGCGAGCCCGAGCCCCGTACCGCTTCGTCGGCGGGCCTCCTCGGAGGCCTGGCCGAAACGCTCGAAGATCACCGCCCGATCCGCCTCGGGGATTCCGGGGCCGTCGTCCTCGACCTCGACCGTGATCTCGCCTCCGGCGTCGTGTGCGCGGAGCACGATGCGTGAGGCCGCGAAGCGCAGGGCGTTGCCGACGAGGTTCGAGAGCGCCGAGTCGAACCACCGCGGATCGACGTCGAGTGGGACGTCGACGCGCGCGTCGACGTCGAGCGCGACGCCTCGAGACGTCGCGGCGGGGCCGAACGCCTGGGCCAGGCTCGACAGGAAGGCGCGCATGTCCGTGGAGCGCAGCTCCAGGCGCTCGTTGCCCGAGTCCGCCTTCGCGAGATCGAGGAGTCGGTCGATGAGCACGAGCAGCCGTCGCGACGCGAGGTGCATCGCTTCGAACGCCGCGTCCGCGCCGCCGGGCGGAGATTCGCCGCGACGGAGCGCCTCGAGCGGCGAGAGGATCAGGGTGAGCGGGGTGCGAAGATCGTGGCTCACGTTCGCGAAGAAGTCCGTCTTCGCGCGGTCGAGCGACTGGACCTCGTCGAGCGTCTCCTTGAGCTGCTCGCTGGTCGCGCGGAGCTCGGCGGTCCGCTCCTCGACCTGCAGATCGACGGCGGTCTTCGCCTCGAGGAGCTCGGCGAACCGCGCCTCGTTGGCGAGCGTCGAGCGGAGCAGGGCGTCTTGCTGCTCCGACACCATCGCCGCGGTCCGTCGGACCTCGCCACGGAGCTCCAACGAGCGGGCGATCCCATGCAGCGCGAGCCCACCGAAGACCACCAGGCCGGCAGTCGTCCAGCCGGAAGCCTGCAGCTGAAACCCGCCGATCAACCCGCCCGTGCCACCGACCGCGAGGGCGATCCGCGAGAACCACCGGCCCTCTGGCTGCACGTGACGGATGAGGTAGACGCATGCATCGCTACCATGGTGGATACACTCCGGGTGCTCGATCTCTGCAGGCGGGAGGTCGAACATCGTCGGGATCGCTGCCAGGTTCTCCATACGGCCGCGACAGATCAGCGGCTCCTGCTCGTGTGGTGCGTCTGGCTTGGGTCGGTAGACCAGCTCGACCGACCCGGGTTGGTGGCGTCGGACCTCGAAGGTGCCGATCTTGTTGAAGCGAGCGATGGTCGACGGGATCTGCCGGTACACGCCACCGGGCGAGCCGATGGCGCGCACCAACGTTCGCAGCGGGCCGAGGTAGCGCTCCGAAAAGGAGAGGCGAGACGCGCGCGCGATGAACGCAGGGTCCGCCACCGCGTCGCTCGTCGCGCGTATCAGTCGCTCGAGAACGTCGAGGGATACCCAGGCGTTGCGGTCAGTGAGGATCGCTTCGTCTACGTCGAGCGCGGTGAGGAGCGCATGGACCCTGGAGTGACCGAGTGAGACCTTGGCCTCGTCGACGAACGGAGCGAGCAGGGCCGCGTGCACGTGTGCTCCCCCTTTGCTCGACGCGCCGTCGGTCATCGCGTCCCTGAAGCCACGAAGATGCCCACCGATCCAAACGCGGCATCGTCTGCCGTCCAAACGACGAGCTCGCGCTCGAGATCCTGCAGCTGCTCGGGGGCGTCGCGCCAGAGAGCGCGCGCGTGGGGTGTGAGCGCGACGTCAGCGAACGCGGCTGGGCCGATCTCGTCGCTCGTGACGACGAGGTGTGTGACCCGCACGTCCGAGAGGTTCGCATCGACGAGCAACGCGCGCAGTCGCATGCCCACGTGCGGGTCGGCCCCACGCCCCAAGACGCTCGACGTCCACTCGGCCCGCGCACGCTCGCTGCTCCGTACCTGCGGGTGGGTGAGGAAAGTCCGTAGATCGGTGTCACACAGGATCACGCGGCCCGTCGGAGCGACCACCCGCGCCATCTCGCGCACGACCGCCCCCGGGGCGGTCACGTGCTGCAGCATGAAGCGGCTGAAGGCCGCGTCGAAGCTGGCGTCGGCAAACGGCAGCGCGTCGCCTCGGCAGACCACGCGCGTCAGTTCGTCCGGCGCGTGGGCGAGGATCGCCGCGTCCACGTCGGCGCACGTCACCGTCACACCGTGGGACCGGATCCATCGCGCCGGCTCTCCCGAGCCCGCGCCGACGTCCAGGACACGTTTCGCGTCGAGCAGGCCGTGGGCTGCGTAGGCCGGTCCCTCTCGGTCGAGGCCCTCGCGCACCTGTCTTCGGAGGCGAGCGAGCTCGTCTTCGGGGCGGTGGAAGCTCGCCAGACGGTAGGTCGAATCGGTCATGGGGCCTCTCTCGCGGCTTCGAGGACTTTTGCGCTCATCTCGCCGAACGTCTCGGTGAGAAAGCTGACGTACCGGCGTAGGCCGGCGCGGTTGAAGACGTAGATGTTCGCATCGAACGCGTGCTCGAGCCCAGCGCCGCGCAACGTATCCGCTTCGACCTCGAACGGGAACAGGACCAAACGAGCGGGCTCACCCTCTTCGAGCGGGAGGGTGTGCAACGCCTCTAGGGCGGGGTCGATCGGTGTCCGACGGAGGGGCAAGACCCACGTCGCGTCGAGGAGCCCGGGAACGCAGAGCCCGGGGCTCGCGCGCTCGAGCACGAGAGCCCACGACGCTCGCTTCCCCGGCCCGTCGAGGATCCAAACGTCGCGCCCCCGTCGCAGGTCGAAACGTCGGAACGTGGCGCTCAAGCGGCGCATCGAGAGCGTGTCTGCCTCGAACGACAGAGCTTGGGCGGCGAGTCGGCCCATGTCCCGTCGCACGGCGTTCTCGATCGTCCGTGCGTCACGGGGCGAACATCGGCGCGTCGAGACGCCGCGCCCTCCGCATGGGCGCAGGAGCCAGGCGGACACGCTCGTCTTCGAGAGCGCCTCCGGTGTCCCAGTGACGGACTGAAAGTGCGACTGTATTCCGTTCATCTTGGCGTTCCCCACGGTGGTGAAGAACACCATCCTCCGGCAGTCCGGCCGCAAGATGAGGTGATCGAGGGCGGCGATGAAGAGCTCCCCGGGCGAGCACCCTCTTCGAGCACGGCGTGCGGCGAGGTGCTGCGCGAGCCAGGTCTGCTCCCATGCCTGAAGCGCGCTCACGCTCGCGACCGCCTCCGCCCCTTCGTAGCGCGCGAACGTGAACGCCAAGCCAGGGGCGTCGTGGTGGGCGCGGCGCCACGCATCCCGTGCCCGATCTCGATTCGCCACGAGGCGCTCCGCCATGTAGGGCATCACGAGGTTGGCGTGGCGGTAGAGGTCGAGTTGTCGCTCGAAGTGCTCACCGTCGTGTGGCGCGAGATCGGGGTGGCGAAGCCTCGCGAGGACGTGTCCGAACTCGACGCTGGAGAGGACCTCGTCGCTGAGAAATTTCACGTGTGCCCGGTTCTCGGACTGCTCTCGGATCTCCAGGGGTCCGAGCGGGATCGGGCGAGGTTGGTCGGGGACGGTGAGCGACGCTTTGGGCAAGCGCAGGCCGGTCCAGAGGATGGCGTCGCCCGGGACGAAGCTCATGCCGCCTTGGCTGAGGTCGAGGACGCTGGCAGAGCGAGCATCTCGCTCGATCGGGTGATCGTACCGGACGCTCAACGGGAAAGCGCTCGGCGTCCGGGCACGCGACTCGGCGCGGAAGCGCCGACAGCGCAACACCAGCGGGAGAGAGAAGTGTCCTGGGTCCAGTCGTCGGACGTGACACTCGTAACGCAGCTCGAAGACGTCGAACGCGAGCTTCAGCCGCTCGGGCGCCGCGCTCGTCGGCGAGACGCGGAGGGAACTGCGACCGACCTCGAGGAGGCGCGCCTGCACGGCACCGTCGACATCGATCGGGCGTTGCAGGAGCGCAGCGAGCTCCAGCGTCCGCCGAATCCGTTGGGGATCGTCGATGACGTCATAGCGCGGCATGGCCAGCTCGTCGGCGCGGCTGGAGAGCGCACACGCGAGGCGGAAGCGCGACTCGCCGTCGGACGTCCACCACGGGGAGGTCGTCCGCAGCGTGGCCGCGCATCGGCGCAGCACCCCCGTATCGCCCACGATCTCGGCGATGGGGAACTCGTGTCCGGGTGGGAACGGGGTCGCGGACTCGAGCACGCAATGCGCCGCGGAGAGCTCGACGATCGGGAATACCTGCAGTCCGAGCGCCTCGACGGGGCAGGCGAGCAAGAGCCCGGAGGTGTCGTACGGCCGACGCAGCGGCGGGTCGTGCGGGCGCAGGTCGCGGAGCGACACCTCGAGGACGTCGTCGGCGAGCGCGGTGACGACGCGGGCGAGGACGCTCCACCGACCCGCAGCGTCACTGATGCGCCAGGGGCCCGTGAAGGACGCGAGCGCTCGCGCCGCGATCGGCGTGATGCGGAGCACGACGTCGTCGCCACGGCCCACCAAATCGTCGAGGTAGCCGAGGCACCCCGCGCCCCCTCGCTCGACCGAGACCTCGCTCATCTCGAGCGCGGCACGACGCAGCGTTCGGAGCAGGTCACTCACTCGGCCGAGGGTAACACGCGCACTCTCGGGCTCGGAGCACGCGCGTCGTGGCCGACCTCACATCATCGACGCAGCTTGCTGGAGCTGCCGCTGGATCTGCTCCATCAGCTCGGGCGGGAGCTCACCGCCGGCCCCCGGTCCCCCGAGACCGCCGAGACCACCGAGGCCGCCGAGGTCCGGCTCCTCGACCATCGTGGGCGCCGCGCCAGGCTCTGCGTCCTGGAAGGCCTCCGCCGCCGGCCGCATCCGATCGGCCAGGTATTGGGACACGACGTAGAGCGTCTCGTCGCCCTCGCGGCGGACGTAGTGCTCGCGGCCCTCCTCGCGGTCGCCGCCGATGCGGATGACGTGCGTTCGCTCCTGCGCGTCCTCGCCCTCGCCGCGGACGACCAGCGTGACGCTGCCGGTGGGCGCCTCGAAGCCCGCGGCCTCGGCGCTCACGCCCGCGTCCGCGAAGTCGACGGCGCGCATGCGCGCGATGCTCGCCACGAGGCTCTGCACCTTCGCGCTGCCGAAGCGCTCGATCGGCGCCTGGCCTTCGATCGGCGCCCACGCGCCCTCGTCGTTGCGGACGAACTCGAACGTGCCGTTCGCGTTCTCGAAGCGCACGGAGACGACCGTCTCGGGGGCCTCGTCGAGGACGCGCTTGTTGCGCCAGTCCTTGATGGCCCGGTTGAAGGCATATTTGATGCTGCCGCGGAGGTTGATGACGGTGTCGTCGCCCGGCAGGCGGGCCATCGTCGAGCGGCCCCGGTACGCGCCGATGAGGAGCGTGAGCACGGTCGAGTCGCCAGCCTTCACCTCCACGCGGATCGCCTTGTCGTCGCTGACCTCGAGGCGCGCGTGGTTGTCGGGGTTCGTGGCCGCGACCCCGACGACCTCGAGCTCGCCGAGGCGGTCGAGCGCGGTGTCGATCGCGGTGCGGTCCGCCTCGGCCTCGACCGGCGCCACCACGCGCCACTCGTCGCCCTGCTTGCGCAGGTGGACGGTCTCGGGCTCGCCGCCCTCCTCGGAGGGCGGGCGCGTGATGACGAGCTCGGTGAGCGCGTCGCGATCGATCTCGGGCAGCGTCGGGATCTCCGCGCGCTCGTCCTGGGTCGTCTCCTCGCCCTTCCGCTGGAAGACGAGGTAGAGGGCCGAGGCGGTGAGGCCCACGAACGCGAGGGCCGCGATGGTCAGCTTCGTCTGGCTGCTCATGAGAGGTTCCTTCGGGGCACGTCGGGGCGCTCGGGTCGGCGACGCCGCCGACCCCGCGCTTCAGATCTTCATGGTCTTGCGGCGCGCGTTGCGCATCCGCCATCGCAGCAGGCCGAAGAGGCCGAACGCGAAGGGGATGCCGAGGGTGTTGAGCCACCGGTACGCCGCCTTCTTCGAGTCCCAGGCCTTCATGGCCTCCTTGCGCCGCTCGAGCGCCGCGTCGCGCTCGGCGATCGCCTCCTGCGTCGTGGCGCGGTCGCCCTCCTGCGCGGCCTCGAGCGCCTGCTCTTCGGCCTCGATCGCGCTGCGCTCGGCGTCGCTCACGCCCGCGGGGATCTCGAGCGCGGGGTCCTCGACGTTCTTCGCGCGGATCGCGATGAGATCGTCGTCGGCCGCGAGCCAGTCGATCGCGTTGAGCGCGAACGCGAGGCCGCCGCTGAGCTGCCGCGGACCCCCCTGCGACGGGGGCAGGAACTCGTCGCGCATGAACGCCCCCGTGCCGCTGACCAGCACGCGGACGGACTCGGCGCTGCGGCTCGGCCCCGACGACTCCGCGCCGTCGCCCGCGAACGCGCTCGGCAGCGTGCCCTCGATGGCCGCGAGCACCGGGAAGGGCCCGAGGTCGCCGCTCGGACGCCACTCGCGCGGGTGGCGCGGCCGGAGCTGGATGGACGCGCCCGTGTCGCGCCAGCTGTTCTCGCTCGTGCGCGCGAGGATCTCGACGCTCACGCCCTCCGGCGCCGTGGTCACCGCCAGCGTCGAGCTGAAGGGCCAGACCGCGGTCGGGATGCGGAAGAGCGCGGGGTGTCGCATCGCGTTGTCGTCGAAGGTCAGGATCGGGACAGGCGGGTAGGGCACGGCGACCTGCATGCCCATCGGTCCCGCCATCGGCGCGCGGCTGCACTGGAAGTCGAGCGCGACGTCGCTGCGGAGCTCGACGCCGTAGCGGGTGAGCAGGCGGTTGATGCCCGTGTCCACCGTCTCCGCGCTCGGCTCCTGGGTCTGGATCTCGAGCTTCATCCCGCCGCCGAAGACGCCGAGAGAGCCACCGTTCATCACGTATTGGTCGATGTTGCGGAGCTCGGCCTCGCTGATCTCCGCCGTGGGGCCGATGATGAGCAGCGCGCGCAGCGACGAGTCGATCGGGCTCTGCGCGGAGACCTCGCGGAGCTCGTAGGTCGGCAGCGAGTCGCGCAGGCCCGAGAGACCCTCGGCGAGGGAGGGGCCCTCGTGGCCAGAGAGGACGCCGACGACGGTCTTCTCGCCGACGAGCTCCTTGATCGCCATCGTGATCGTGTACTCGAGCCCGGTCGGATCCTGGATGACCGGGAGCGTCTTGGTCTCGCCGAGGTACCGGATCACGAGGCCGCGGTAGCCCTCGACCACCGAGACCGCGTCGTTCTCGATCTTCTGGTGGGCGACGCGCTGGATGCCATCCGCCTCGGCCGCCTCGCGCTCTTCGTCCTCGTCGGGGTTGACGAAGCGGACGACGACCTTGCCGCCCGAGGCCGCGGCGTACTCGTCGAGGATGTCGCGGACGTATTGCTCGGTGCTGTTGAAGGGCGGCGGGAGGTTCTCGGTGAAGTAAGCCGTGATCTCCATCCGGTCGCCGAGGTTGCTGACGAGCCGGCGGCTGCCGTCCGAGAGCGACCACAGGCGCGCGGACGTCCAGTCGCTGCGGCCGAGGTTCACGTAGTTCGCCACGATGTTGAGCGCGATGAGCGCCCCGGCGACGAGGAGGAGGATCGTGACCGAGGTGGTCGCGAGGTTGCTGCGCTGCTTTTGGGTGCTCATGGCGTCAGCTCCAGCGGCGGCTCTCGAGCGAGCGGAAGGCGACCATCAGCGTGATGGTCGCGACGGAGACGAAGTAGAGGACGTCGCGGACGGCGACGACGCCGCGGCGAAGCGACTCGAAGTGCGAGTCGAAGCTGATCGCCTCGAAGAAGTTCGTCACGCCCGAGGGCATGAAGGGGAGGAACTTGTCGACGAGGAAGAAGAAGATCGACACGCCGAGCGTCGCGAAGAAGGCGACGAGCTGGTTGTCGGTGAAGCTCGACATCATCAGGCCGATGCCGAGCAGCGCCCCGCCCTGCAGGAGCAACCCAAAGTAGCCCGAGAAGACGGGGCCCCAGTCGAGGTTGCCGAGGCTCGAGACGCTGAAGGCGTAGGGCAGGGTGAGCAGGAGCATCACGGCGTAGAGGCCGAGCACGCCGAGGTACTTCCCGAGGATCACCTGGCCCTCGGTCACGGGCATCGTGATGAGCAGCTCGATGGTGCCGGTGCGCTTCTCCTCCGCGATGAGGCCCATCGTGAGGGCGGGGAGCGCGAAGTAGTTGATGAGCGAGGCGTAGCGGAACATCTCGCGTAGGGTGGCCTTCCCGAAGAGGAAGAACGTCTCCCAGAAGAGGAAGCCGAGCACGAGCAGGACGGTGCCGATCACGAGGTACGCGATGGGCCCGTTGAAATAGCTGCGGAACTGACGCCCCGCGATGGTGAGCACGTTGTGCATCAGGCCTCTCCCTTCTCGTCGGAGGCGTCCTCGTCGGAGGAGCTCTCCTCCGCGGCGCGCTCGTCGTCCTTGCGCTTGGCCTCGTCACGGGCCTTCTTCTTCTCGCGCGCCTCGTCGATCTTCTGGTCGCGCTTGGTCTTCGTGGCGGCGGCGCTCGCGGCCGTGTCGCCCGTCGTGAGGTCGCGGAAGACCTTGTCGAGGCCCTCCGACTTGCGCTCGAGGCCGAGCATCACGAGGTCGTTCTTCACGATCGTCTGGAAGATGTCGCGGCGCAGATCCGAGGCGTCCTTCGGCACGATGGTGAAGAGGAGCTCGCCCTTCGCCTCGGCGTCGCGCTGCTTGATCGACGAGACCCCGCCGATGCCGCCGAGGATCTCACGCGCCTTCTTGGCGTCGGCGCCCTTGCCGTCGAGCGTGACGAAGTAGCTCGCCTTGCCGGCGCGCTCGCGGAGCTCCTCCGGGGTGTCGTCGGCGACGAGGCGGCCCTTGGCGATGATGAGCACGCGATCGCAGGTGACCTGGACCTCGCCGAGGTCGTGGGTCGAGAGGATGACGGTGCGCTCGGAGCCGATCTGCTTGATGAGGTCGCGGATCTCCGAGGCTTGGTTGGGGTCGAGGCCGCTCATCGGCTCATCGAGGATCAGCACCGGCGGCTCGTGCACGAGCGCCTGGGCGAGGCCGACCCGCTGGCGGAAGCCCTTCGAGAGCGCGCGGATCTCCTTGGCGATCACGTCGCCGAGGCTCGTCTGCTCGACCGCCTTCTTGATGCGCTTGCGCGCGTCCTCGCCCTTGTAGCCGCGCATCTTCGCGACGAACTCGAGGTACTCGAGCACGAGCATCTCGGTGTAGAGGGGCGTGGACTCCGGCAGGTAGCCGATGGCGCTCCGGACCGCCATCGGGTCCTCGAAGATGTCGGCGCCGTTGACCTTCGCGGTGCCGGTCGAGGGGGCGATGAAGCAGGTCAGGATCTTCATCGTCGTCGTCTTCCCCGCGCCGTTCGGGCCGAGGAAGCCGAGCACCTCACCTCGTCGCACCTCGAAGCTCACGTCTTTCAGGGCGTGGACGGGGCCGTAGAGCTTACTCAGGTCCCGTGCTTCGATCATCACGTCGCTCATCGCGAAGCCTCGTTCTCTTCTCCGGTTCGGGGACGCCGTGTCAGCACTCGCGGCGGACGGCTGCCAAAGCCTCGACGCGAGCCTCCCTCCTCGGAGCGCGTGCGGTTCTAGTCGCGTGACCAGCAGAGTCAAACTCCAGGACCCGATGAGGCGCCCATGAGCGACCTTCGTCGGACCTGTGGGCTCGCCCGAGGTGGACCCGGCGCGGCGCCCCTGCGCGCTCGCGAACGCGCGAGGCCCCCCGCGATTCCACCCGCGAGGCCCCGTGCGTGAGAAGGCTCACGGGGCGCGCGGGCCGTGCATGGAGCGCAGGAGCGCGCCGCCGGGCGAGCAGTCCGGGCCGCCCCGACGACCGACGTTCTTGCGCCGAAAGCCCGGGGCCCTTGGGTATCCTTCGCGTCGATGGATCAGGCGCCGGTCGCTTCCGCCCAAGGCCAACACTTCCCCTGTCGCGCTTGTGGCGCCCCTGCGATGACCTTCGACGCCGCGCAGGGGGCGATGCGCTGCCCCTTCTGCCACCACGTCGAGGCGATCCAGGCCGCCCCCGCCGAGGGCCCGGCGATGCACGCCCGCGAGCGTTCGCTCGCCGAGGGGCTCGTGCAGGGCGCGCAGGCTGGCGACGGCTACGGCGTCGCCACTCGCGCGGTGCGTTGCCAGACCTGCGGCGCCACCGTCGCGTTCACGGGCACGGCCATCGCGAAGAGCTGCGACTTCTGCGGGTCGCAGCACGTCCTCGAGCAGGAAGGGCAGCGGAACCTGATCCGCCCCGAGAGCCTCGTGCCTTTCGGCGTCGCGAGCGAGCGGGCGAAGCAGCAGTTCCAGGCGTGGCTCGGCTCGGGTTTCTTCCGGCCCGGTGACCTGTCTCGCGCCGCCCGCCTCGGCGAGATCGCCGGCGTCTACGTCCCCTACTGGACCTTCGACTGCACCGTGGACTCCGAGTGGCGCGCCCAACGCGGCCACTACTACTACGAGACCGAGACGCAGGTGCAGGTGGTCAATGGGCAGAAGCAGTCGGTCCAGAAGCAGGTGCAGAAGACCCGCTGGGAGCCGGCGCAGGGGCGTCGCCGCGATCGCTACGACGACGTGCTCGTGGTCGCGTCCAAGGGCCTGCCCGAGAAGGTCGCGCGCCAGATGACCACCTTCGACACCCGCGCGCTCGTCCCCTACGACCCGCGCTTCCTCGCGGGCTTCCACGCCGAGGAGTACGGCGTCGGCCTCGACGAGGGGTGGCAGAAGGCCCAGCAGATCGTCTCGCAAGAGCAAGACACGCGCTGCCGGCGCGACATCGGCGGCGACACCCACCAGAGCTTCCAGTCGCGCCACCAGTTCGGCGAGCAGACCTTCAAACACGTCCTGCTGCCGCTCTGGATCGCGGCGTACCGCTATCAGGACAAGACGTACCGGTTCCTCGTGAACGGCCAGACCGGGGAGGTCCGCGGTGAGGCGCCGACGAGCTGGGTGAAGGTGATGCTCGTCGTGCTCGTCGTCGCGGCGGTGATCGCGGCCATCATCTTCGGGGTCCGCGCGGCGGGCGAATAGGCGTGCGGCCCGAGGCTCACGTCAGCGTGGCGCTGACCGAGGTGCGCAGGGCGACGCTCGCCAAGCACGCCGTGGTCCGCACCGCGCCAGGCCATTACGCCATGGCGTCCGCCGGGGGGCGCCCGCGCCTCTGGCAATACGCCACGCGCGCCGCGCTCGGCGGGTACCAGCGAGGGGTCGCCAGCGCGGCCGATGCGCGCGGCACCGCGCTCGTCGAGCGAGGCTGGCTCGGCGCGCAGCGAGGGCTCGTCGAGGCCGTCAACGCGCTCGTCGAGCGCCAGGTGCCGGACGCCGACTTCCTCGCGGTGCACCTCGACCCCGACGGCCTGCACGTGCTCTCGGTCGGCGACGTCCGCGCATACCTCCACCGCGGCCGGAAGCGGCCCAAGCGCCTCACGCCGCGCGAGCACGGGGAGGGCGGGATCCTCGAGGGAGAGCCCGCGCGTCTGACGTTCGCGCCCGATCCCGGCGACCTCGTGCTCGCCGGCTCGGCCTCGGCGTTCTCGGCCGAGGCGATCGGCCGCGTCGCGGCGGTGCTGGCGAGCGACCCCAACACGCCCCCCGCCGTGCTCGCCGCGCTGCTCACCGAGCCCGCCGAGCAAGCGGGCGTCGGCGCCGTCGCCTTGGCGATGCGCATCCGGTGACGCTCAATCCTCGAGCCGGTACTTCGCGGCGAGGTAGAGCGTGATCCGATCCATCTCGGCGTCGGTGAGGCCTCGATTGACGATGATGAGCTCGGCGACGTGGCCGAGCATGCGCGTCCCTCCCGACGTCCCGAGCTTCAAGGTGACGGGGCTGATGAACGGCTCCTGCATGCGGACGACGGAGGCCGCGCCACCTCGCGGGTCACCCGCCTCGTACGCGTAGACCGCGTGCTCGAGCCCTCTCCGGCGGAGCGCGAAGGCGCCGGGGCGGCTTCGGTCGGGGGCCGAGAAGCCCGCGTTGTCCCCGCCCTCGGTCCCGACCGGCATCCGGTGGATGAAGCGGAGCGAGCTCCGGCTCGTGCCCCACGTGGCGATCATCCCGACCGCTCCGGCGACCCGCGCCTCGACGAGCCCCACCGAGTCCTCTGCGTCGCTCGCGAACGCGACGACGAAGACGGTGTAGTGGCTCCCGCTCAGCCCCGTGAAGCCATCGAGCGAGAGCTCGTCGCTCACGCCGTCGAAGTGCACGGCGGCCCGTCCGTTGATCGCGTTCGCTGTGTAGGTCGGGCGATTGCTCCCGAAGCTCGTGAGCACGCCGTACATCGTGCCGCGACGGTCGCGCCACGAATTGACCAGGTTCGTCCCGGCCTCTCGGTTCATGCTGGCGGTGGCGCCAGCGTCCACCCAGAAGACGATGTCCACGAGCTCCGGGACGTCGAGCACGCAGCCGCCGTCGACGCGGTATCCAGGCGCGCAGAAGTTGCACTCGGGCCCGGTGAAGCCCTCGTCGCAGTCGCAGTGGCGTGCGCCGTCGACGATCGAGCAGGTGCCGGTCGGCCCGCAGTAGAAGGGGTCGCAGTCGGGGAGGCACTCGCCGTCGCCGTCCTCGTCCTGAAACCCGTCGTCGCACTCGACGGGGCCGCTGTCGCTCGGGACGTCGGCGTCCTCGGTCGGTCCGACGTCGTGGTCGTGAGCGTCGGGGACGGCTGCGTCCGAGACCGACGAGTCGACATCCACGCTCCCGTCGCCCCCACCCGCGTCCGGGCCGCTCGCGTCGTCGTCTCCGCACCCGAGCGCGAGCCCGAGGAGCACGAGCCAGATCCACCCAAACGTCCTTCGTCGCATCCGGTGCCTCCCCAGCGTGGGGCGGCACACCACCGCCCACGCTCACGATGCGCACCCGCGGGCTCGGGCTCCATGGGCAATTCTTCAGCGACGGCGTGCCGCAGCTCGAGGAGCGAGCGCCCCCACGCAGAAGGCCCGCGGAGCGGAGCTCCACGGGCCTTCGCGCGACGCCTCGCGGCGGCTCAGCCGGCGGCCTTCGCCTTCTTCACGGCCTCGGTCATCGCCGGGACGGCGTCGAAGAGGTCCGCCACGAGGAAGTAGTCCGCGACCTGCGCGATCGGGGCTTCCTTGTCCTTGTTGATCGCGACGATCACCTTGCTGCCCTTCATGCCCGCGAGGTGCTGGATCGCGCCGCTGATGCCGACCGCGACGTAGAGCTTCGGCGCCACGACCTTGCCGGTCTGGCCGACCTGCAGCTCGTTGGGGACGTAGCCCGCGTCGACGGCCGCGCGCGAGGCGCCCATCGCCGCGCCGAGCGCGTCGACGAGCGGCTCGAGCACGTTCTCGAAGTTCTCCGCGCTCTTGAGCGAGCGGCCGCCGCTGACGACGACGTCGGCCTCGCCCAGATCGGGGCGCTCCGACTCGACGACCTCGATGCCGAGGCTCTCGATCTTGCCTTCGCAGTCGGCGTCCACGACGTCGACCGACTCGACCGAGCTCGAGCCGCCGCTCGGGGCGGCGGGCTCGAACTCCGACTGACGGACCGTGACCACCTGGATGTCCGTCGTCACCTTCATGGTGCCGAAGACGTTGCCGGCGTACATCGGCCGCGTGTAGTGCAGCTCGTCGCCCTCGACGGAGACCTTCGAGATGTCCGAGGCCACGCCCGCGCCGATCTTGGTCGCGACGCGAGGCATCAGATCCTTGCCGAAGGTGCTCGCGCACGCGACGACCACGCCGTACTCCTTCGCCACTTCGGCGACCGTCGGCGCGTAGCTCTCGCAGATGTAGTCACCCTCGATCTCGGCGGTGAGCACCTTCCCGGCGCCGAAGCCCGTGAGCTCCTCGGCCGCGCTCTCGGCGTCGGCGCCGATCGCGAGGATGTCGAAGGACCCGCCGGTCGCCTCGGTGACGGTCTTCGCGAAGGCCACCGCGGAGAGGGTCGTCTTGCGGGACTTGCCCTGCGCGAGCTCGGCAACGACTAGAACGTTCGTCATCGTTCTCTCCCTTTCCTCAGAGGACCTTCGCCTCGGACTGAAGCTTCTGCACCAACTCGTCGACGCTCTCGAGGAACTGCGCCTGGCCGCTGCGGCCGGCGGGGAGCTCGAAGCCGACATACTCGTCGACGCGCACCGGCTCGACGCCGAGGTCGCCGAGCCCGAGCTCGTCGAGCGGCTTCTTGCGAGCCGCCATGATGTTCTTGAGGTTCGACAGGCGGCTGTTGAGGTCGCCGAGGTCGGGGTACTCGAAGTCCGCCGGGGTCACGCCGTTCTTGATCGTGCCCGGCTTGAGGATGCGGTCCGAGCAGGTGATGACGGCCGGGCCCTGCACCTTCAGCGTCTGCACGCCGACGTCGAGCTCGCGCTTGATGGTCAACGTCTTGCCGTCATCGCTCGTCTCGATGTGGCTCGCGTAGTTGATGACGGGCCAGCCGAGGAGCTCGGCGAGCTTCGTCCCTGCGATGTTCGAGTCGCCGTCCGCGGACTGCTTGCCCATCAGGACGAGGTCCGGCTGCTCCTTCTCGACCACCTTCGCGAGGATCTGCGCGACGACGTTCGAGTCGAGCGCGGTGTCCTCGCCGTCGACCAGGACGCCCCGCTCGGCGCCCTTGCCCATCGCCTCACGGAGCGTGTCGACGGCCGCCTTCGGGCCGATCGAGACGACCACGATCTCACCCGTGCGCGTCTTGGCCGACGCGTCCTCGGTGAGGCGGAGCGCCGCTTCGAGCGACCACTCGTCGAAGGGGTTCATCACCCACTCGAGGCCGTCGTGCGACACCTCGGAGCCCGCGACCTTGACCTTGTTGGCGTTCGCCGGGTCGGCCACCCGCTTGATCGGTACCAGGACCTTCATCCATGCCTCCCGTGTCTTCGTTCGGAGCGTTCTCGAAGCGCTCGTTCGGTGCCCCGTGGGGCGCTGGTCCGGCCCCCGAGGGGTGCCGGCTTGGGACGCCCACCCGAGAGCGCCCTCGCGACGCTTTCCTCGGCCCGAGAGCCCGAAAAGCTCTGGCGGTCTAGAGGTTCTGACGCACTGAGTCAAGCCGCTGAGCCGGCGTTCATTTCCGGCCCACAGGTCGGGACACTCGGCCTCATGTTTCCGAGGGGTTTCGTCGTCGCGTCCCTCACGAGGGCCCCTCGGGTCGACGCCTCGAACGTTGACCAGGAGATCGCGCGATGTTACCAGCGGGGTGAATCGCCGTTCAGTCCTTCCCCCCGGCGGTCGCCCGAGCCCATGAGCGAAGAGGACGAGAAGGCCCCTCGAACCCGATCGAAGCGCGCCGCGAGCGACAAACGAGAGCGCATCTTGCGCGCTGCGATCGAGGTCTTCGCGAAGAACGGCTTCTACGCGACGCGCGTGAGCGAGATCGCCAAGGCGGCCGGCGTCGCGGACGGCACCATCTACCTCTACTTCGAGAACAAGGACGACGTCCTCGTCTCGATCTTCGAGGATCGGATCTCGAAGCTCCTCGTCGTGCTGCGACGCGCGCTCGACGACGAGGACACGATCGACGGCAAGGTCCGGCGGATCATCGAGCTCCAGCTCGGCCTGCTCGAGGGCGAGCGCGACCTCGCCGAGGTGATTACCGTCAACCTGCGCCAGTCCTCGCGGCTGCTCAAGCAATACGCCGCGCCGCTCTTCCGCCAATACCTCGAGCTCGTCGCGGGCGTGATCGCCGAGGGCCAGAAGGAAGGCATCCTGCGGGCGGACGTCAGCCCGCGTGTCATGGCGCGTGCGCTCTGGGGTGCGCTCGACGGCGTCGCGCTCACGTGGGCGCTCGGCACTCCGGACCGTGCGCCGGACCCAGCCTCCCTCCGCCGCGCCGCGACGCAGCTCGCGCACGTCTTCCTCGACGGCCTCCGCGCCTGAAGAGCCGCGCGCCCGTCCTCGCGCGAGCCGCCGACAGGACGGCCGCTGCGGTCGCTGCTGTCTCCGAGGAAGCGCTGCCCGATCGGGCGACGCGCAGCGAACGGAGGCTCCTCCCCACCCGGTAACGCCGTAAGTCAACGGCGGGGCGGTCGACCGATCACGATCGCCGGCTCGGCGCGCGCGAGGCCGCTTCCGATCGCTTCGATCCCTTCCGCGCTCGGCAGCGGCGCGCGCGGGCTCCCGTCGCGCGCGAGCCGGAGCGCGGCGACGAGCGGGTCGCTGCTCGCCCAGCGCGCCTCATCGAGCACGCGTCCGAGGACGGCCGGAGACGGTGGCCGCACGGCGCGACGCGCGGCGTCGAACGCGTCCAACCGGTCGACGGGCAGCTCCACCGCCACCGCCGCCCACGCGCCGCGCTCGCTCCGGCCGCCGTCGTGCCACAGCACGTCGCCGACGCGCCCGAGGATGGCGGCGCTCTCTGCGGCGAAGGCCCGCGCGACGAGCTCTCGCCCGACCTCGCCTCCCTCGACCCGCCAGCCGACGACCACCCGGGCGCGCTCGCCGCGCCAGTCGCGCCCGCCGAGCGGCAGGGGCTCGCCCCAGCGGGGCGCGCTCGCCGGGTCGCCGGGCGGAAGCCACGAGAGCAGCAGGGCCAGGTGCTCGGCCGCCTCGCCTGCGTCGACGGGCCCGACGATCGCGAAGCTCGCGCGCGCCCCGACGCGCGTCTCCTCCGCGAAGCGCGCGAGCGGGAGCGGCCCCGAGAGTTCCCCCTCGGTGCCACGTGGCTCGATCACGCCGTGCGCGCCGGGCGCGAGCGCGCGCGCGATCCAGCCCCGCTCGGGCGTCGCGCGGCGCTCCGCCAGGAGCCGCAGCCGTGGCCCCTCGGTCCGGCCGGGCTCGGCGCTCGCGCACCGCACGAGCGCATCCGCCGCCTCGCGCCAGCGCTCGTCGGACGTGCGCACGACGAGCGCGAAGCCGTCCTCGTCGACATGCGGGACGACCGGCGCGGGCGCGTCGCAGCGGCTCGCGAGCGCCGCGGCGAGGAGCTGGGCGCGGGCGGGCTCGACCCCGCCGGTGCGGAAGCGCAGCGCGAGCGCCGTCGCACCATCGCGCCGCGTCGCGAACGCGCGCGCGCCGCCCGCAGTGGTAGCGTGGGCGACCTCGCCGGCGCTCCCGCGTCGAATCTGCGGCCGCTCGACGAGTCGCGCCTGGTCGTTCGAGCGCGTGTCGTTCGAGCGCGTGTCGTTCGAGCGCGTGTCGTTCGAGCGCGTGTCGTTCGAGCGCGTGTCGTTCGAGCGCGTGTCGTTCGAGCGCGGCCCGACCCACCCCACGACGAGGCGCCGCCGCGGGATCCCCGTGCGGCCGAGCCACTCGAGGGCGGTCCGCTCGGCGACCGCGTCGATCCCAGAGGGCTCCGGGGGGCGCCGGCCGGGCACCTCCAGCAGCCGCGCGCGGGTGACGAGCGCGGGGACGGCGGCCGGAGAGTCGACCCTCGAGAGCACGGTCACGCCCTCGCGATGGGGAAAGACCGTCGAACCCCCGACGCGCAACGCGCGGGCGATGGCCCACGCCTCGTCCACCTCGGCGACGGTCAGCGCGACCGTCGCGGCGAAGCGCGTGCCCTCCTCTTGCAGCACGGCGGCCCACGCCTCCGCGTCCCCAACGAGCCCCTCGGGGCGCGCGACCGACCGCATCGCGTGGCTACGGGTCGAGCGCGCGGCCGGCGCTCGGCGGAAGGCCGCGGCCGCGCTGCGCTCGACCTCGCGCTCCGACGCATCGCCGACGACGACGAGCAGCGCGCGGCTCGGTCCGAAGTGCGTGGCGAAGAACGCCTCCACGTCCTCGCGGGAGGGGTCGCCCGTGAACGGATCGGTCCCCAGCGTGGCGCGCAGCGCGAGCGCGTCGGCGCGGAGCGTCGGGTGCGCCGCGGCGCGACGTCGCGCGTCGTCGAGCTGGGCGCGCAGCGCCGCGTGCGAGCTCGGCTCGAGCGCGCGCGTGCTCAGCGCCTCCGCGAGCGCTCGGAGCATCGCGTCGAGCTCGCCCGCCTCCCCGCGCACCGACAGCTCCAGCGCGTCCGGGGTGGCGCGGGCCTCGAGCCCGTCTCGCCTCAGCGCCCAAGCGGCGAGGGTGGCCGCGGCGCCCCCGTCTCGCGTGCCGGCGTCGATCCACAACGACGCCCGCACGAGCCCTTCGCTCGCCGTGGGCACGACGACGACGCTCAGCTCGCCGACCGCGAGCGCCGCGCGCCCCGAGGGCGAGCGGCTCGAGGGCGTGGGGGCGTGACCACACGCGACCAGCGCGCCCACGAGCGCCGTGACCACCGCCCGCGAGCTCAACCCGGCGGCTCCTCGCCCCGCGCGAGCCGCGCGATGTTGCCGCGGTGTCGCCACACGATCAGCGCTGTGAGGCCTGCTGCCATCCAAGTCGGGGGTGTATCGCGCAGCCACGCGGCCGTCACGCCGAGCGCCACGAGCGCCCCTGCCAGCGAGCCGACGCTCGCGCGCCGCGTGAGCTTCTTGCCGACCACGTAGACGAGCGCCGCCGCGAGCCCCGCCGGCCACACGATCCCCAGCAGCGCCCCCACCCCCGTGGCCGCGGCTTTCCCGCCCCGGAAGCGGAAGAAGATAGGGTAGGCGTGCCCGACCGCCGTCGCGAGTCCGGTCGCCGCGGTCCATGGGTCGTCGCGGCCGAGGAGCAGGAGCGCGGCGAGCGACGGGAGCAGCCCCTTCAGGGCGTCGAGCAGGAGCACCTTGCGGCCGACGCCTCGGCCGAGCGCCCGCCCGACGTTGGTCGCGCCCACGTTCCCGCTCCCAGTCGCGCGCAGGTCGACCCCTGCTCGCTTGGCCTCGACAAGGCCGAAGAGCACCGACCCCGCGAGGTATCCGATCAGGGTCAGCGCGGGCCCGAGCCAAGGTGGAGGATCGACCCACACGCCCCGATCATAGTACGCGCTCGGCCTCCGAGCCCCGTGTACGTCGTCGGGTGGAGTTGGGCCGAGCGCCCGCTTGGGCCGCGATGGAGGCGTCGACGAACATGCGCTCGGCGCGGGCGGCGTCGTCGGGCCGCGTCGTCGGGCGGCGTCGTCGGGCGGCGTCGTCGGGCGGCGTCGTCGGGCCGCGTCGTCGGGCGGCGTCGTCGGGCGGCGTCGTCGGGTCGCGTCGTCGGGTCGCGTCGTCGGGTGCCCGAGAGCGCTTGGGACTACGCCGCGACGGACGCGTCGACGAACATGCGCTCGAGGCGCGAGCGGATCTTGTGCTTCTTGCTGTAGACCGTCTTCACCGAGACGTGCAGCTGCTCGGCGACCTCTTCCGGCGCCAACCCCTCGACGTAGTACAGCTCGACGAAGCGGCGGTCCTTCGAGGAGAGGTCGCGGAGCGCCTCGTTCACGAGGGCCCAGCGCTCCTTGGCTACGAGCTCGTCGTGCGGCGTGGGGTCGTCCGCCTGCACGTGCTCGGCCTCCGCGACCTCGCTCGTGCGCGGGCGCCGCGCGACGCCGCGGAGGTAGTCCCACGCCGCGTTCGTGGCGAGCAGCCCGATCCAGCTGCTCAGCTTGTTGCCGCGCTGGGGCTCGTACGCGCGGAGCTTGTGCATGTCGCGGCAGCTCAGATCGACGAGGAGCTGACAGAAGATCTCTTCGACGTCCTCCTCGGTGACCACGCTGCGGAAGCGGACGGTGACCTTGTGGATGCAGCGGTAGATGAGCCGATCGAAGCGCCGGTGGAACTCGCGCCAGGCCTTCGCCTCGCGCTCCAGCATGCGCTCGAGCAGCTCGCGATCGGTCCAATCGGACGGCGCGAGCAGGTCGGTCGGGGCAGCGGGGAGCGAGGAAAAGAGCGTGCAGTCGGTCATTGGAAGCCTCTCGAGCGAGCGTCGTCTCGACGCCGCGTGGCTTCCTAAGCAGTGACCGTGCCATGTTGTATCAATCGAAGAATACAGCGAAATTCGGATCGTGACGCCGGGTGTATCACCTCGTCCGGCCGAGTGTTACGCGTCACGCGTAACAGGAGCTGTTACGCTCCGAGGTGCCGTGCACCCAAGAACTCGGCCGCTCGCCGGGTGTCGTCACCGCCATGCGTGTCCTCCTCCTCACCGCCCTCCTCTCCAGCCTCGCCTGCGCGCGAAACGCGCGGCCGACGACCCCCACGACCGTGGAGGTCCACGAGCTCGAGACGATGCGGGTCACCGCCCGCCGGGACGCGGATGGCGAGCTGGTCACCGACGCCTACGACGCCGAGATGCTCTTTCAGGCTGGCCTCCGCGCGATGCGCGCGAACCAGCCAGCGGAAGCGATCGCGCGCTTCGACCGCGTGGCGGACGAGTTCCGCGGCTCCCGATACGTCTCCCCCTCGCTCTACAACGCGGGGCTGATCCTCAAGGCCACCGGTGACGCCGCGGGCGCCGCGGCGCGCTTCGAGCGGCTGCTCCGCGAGATCCCCGAGAGCAGCGACCGGCAGCACGCGTCGTTCCAGCTCCTCGGCCTCTACGTCACGCTCGAGCGCTTCCCCGACGGCCTCGCGCTCACCGATTCGCTGCTCCGCCAGGAGCTCGAGCCCGACGGGCGGGTGGAGGCGATGGCGCGGCGGGCCGAGCTGCTCCTCGGCGCCGGTCAGCGCGACGAGGCGGCCTCGCAGGCGCGCACCACGGTGTCGTGGGCTCGCACCCGCGGACCCGCCGAGGAGGTCCGAGACACCTACTTCCTGGCGGTCGCTGACTTCGTCTACGCCGAGACGCTGCGCATGCGGTCAGAGGAGATCCGCCTGCCCGAGGGTGGGGTGGCGGTGCAGCGGCCAGTGCTCGAGCGCCGGGCCCAGCTCCTCCTCGACGCGCAGCGCTCGTATTTTGACGCGATCCGGCGACAGCAGCCTGAGATCGCGGCCGCCGCGGGCTATCGCATCGGCGCGATGTACGACACCTTCTGGACGACGATCATGAGCGCGCCCGTCCCGCCGCCGGAGAGCCCCCTCACCGAGGAGCTGATGGCCGTCTTCGAAGAGGAGTACCGCCTCTCTCTCGCTCGGCTGGTCAAGCCGCTCATCCGCCACGCGATCCGCTATTGGGAGCTCACGCTGCTCATGACCGAGCGCGCTGGCATCGAGTCGGAGTGGACCGAGCGCATCCGCGCGGAGCTGGAGACGGCGCGCGATCGCCTCCTCGCGCAGCCCGAAGGTCCCGAAGGGCTCCCTTCCACGGGCTCGACACCCTGAACGGGGCGATCCGGCCTTGACACCCTCGAAGCACCAACGTACATAAGCGCCCCCTTCGGGCCGGACGGCTTTGGTGCGTCTACGCATCGAGTCGTCCCACGACGGGGAGCAGAGGCGGGTCTCGCTCGTCTCGGCTGGCGTAGCTCAACGGTAGAGCACCTGTTTTGTAAACAGGGGGTTACGGGTTCAAATCCCGTCGCCAGCTCGACCGGCCCTGAAAATGAGAGCCATTCCGGAGGGTTGCCCGAGCGGCCAAAGGGAGCAGACTGTAAATCTGCCGGCGTATGCCTACGGTGGTTCGAACCCACCACCCTCCACCGCGCCGACGATCGCAAGACGCGGCGCACGACGCGGGTGTAGCTCAGTTGGTAGAGCGTCAGCCTTCCAAGCTGAACGTCGCCGGTTCGAATCCGGTCGCCCGCTCCAATGACTCACCGTTTTCTCGGCCCCACGGCCACAGTGTTCCGTCAGAACAGTGTCCAGTCACCTGCCCAGGTAGCTCAGTGGTAGAGCACCTCCTTGGTAAGGAGGAGGTCGTGAGTTCAATCCTCATCCTGGGCTCCAACCCCGTACCGTCTGACCCCCACTCATAGGAAGCTCGAACGATGGCGAAGGAAGAGTTCGTCCGCAGCAAGCCGCACATCAACGTCGGAACCATCGGTCACATCGACCATGGCAAGACGACGACGACGGCCGCGATCACG
>JAHBWH010000059.1 GCA_019637115.1 Myxococcales bacterium
CGCCGTCGTGAATCGACTCGGCCTCGACGGGCGGCGTCGCGTTCGTGAGGCGATCGACGAGGAAGCCCTCGGGGAGCGAGACCTTCTGTGTCCCCGAGGTCTTGCCGCGCGAGACCCGCATCGCGCCCGGCGGGAAGGGCTCGTCCGGATCGTGCGACCTCAGGATGCGCTCGAGGGCCTCGAGCGTGCTCACCTGCATCAGCTCCTGTCGGAGCTGCGCGCTCCCTCGGAAGCCCTTGGTGTACCAGGAGCTGTGCCGGCGGAAGGCACGCATGGCGGGCCCCTCGCCCATCCAGCCGGCGAGCCGCCGCGCGTGCTCGAGTGCGACGCTTGCGACCTCTCCGAAGGTCGGCGGGTCGGGGGGCTCCTCCCCCGCGAAGACCGCGGCGAGGTCGCGGAAGAGCCACGGGCGGCCGAGGCAGCCGCGGCCCACGACCACCCCGTCGCAGCCGGTCTGCCGCATCATGCGCAGCGCGTCCCAGGCCTCCCAGATGTCACCGTTGCCGAGCACCGGGATGCGCGTGACGAGCGCCTTGAGGCGCGCGATCGCGTCCCATTGGGCCTCGCCGTCGTAGAGCTGCGCGGCGGTCCGTGCGTGGAGGGCGACCCACGCGCAGCCCTCGTCTTCGCCGATGCGGCCAGCGTCCTCGTACGTGAGCAGCTCGTCGTCGATGCCCATCCGGAACTTGATCGTCACTGGCACCGCGCCGGCGTTCGAGACCGCGGCCCGGACGATGTTGCGCAGAAGCAGCGGGCGCACCGGGATGGCCGAGCCGCCCCCCTTCGCGGTGACCTTCCGCACCGGGCAGCCGAAGTTCATGTCGATGTGGTCGACCCGGCCCTCGTCGACGAGCCGCTTGACGGCCTCGCCGACGTAGTAGGGATCGACGCCGTAGAGCTGCAGCGAACGCGGCGACTCGTCGGGCCCGAAGTCGGCGAGCTTGAGCGTCTTCTCGCGCCCCTCGACGAGCGGGCGGGCGGTGATCATCTCGCTCACGTAGAGCCCGGCGCCGAAGTCGCGGCAGAGCGTGCGGAAGGGCCAGTTCGTGACTCCTGCCATCGGGGCCAGCACCACGGGCGGCCAGACCTCCCGCTCGCCGAGGGGGATCGGCGCGAACTCGCCCGGCCGCGCGGGCGGGACGTCGCGATTGGGCTCGCCTCGGTAGACCGACTGCATGGAGCCGACCGAATTAGCGCGGTCGGGCCCGCGAGGCCAAGCGCGCGGCGTTGCTCAATCCGTGCCTCCGATGGACGCCGCTTGGACGACGGCGCGCATCGCGCGCATCCTCCGGCGCCATGAGCGACACCCTCGACGGGCGCCTCTTCGGAGAGGACCAGATGTGCTTCGGCTGCGGGCCGAACCACCCCATCGGCTTCCGGCTCTCCTTCGCGAAGGAGGGCGACGTCGCCATCTCGCGCTTCACCCCGGGCGAGCGCTTCCAGGGGCCGCCAGGCATCTTCCACGGCGGCCTCGTGCTCACCCTCGCCGACGAGGTCGCGAGCTGGGGGGTCGTGCTCCTGCTCGGGCGCTTCGGGTTCACGGGGCGCGTCGAGGGGTCGCTCAAAAAGGCCATCCGGATCGGCCGCGAGGTCGAGGCGCGAGCGCGGATCGCCGAGGATCGCCGGCGCATCGTCGACGTCGACGTCGACCTGCACCAGGACGGCGCGCTCTGCTTCGATGGACGCTTCCGGTTCATGGTGATGGACGAGAAGGGCGCCGAGCGGCTGCTCGGAGGGCCCCTGCCCGAGGCCTGGCGCCGCCTCGCACGCGACGGCGTCGCGTGAGCGATGGGGGCAGTCGCCCCCTCATGACGCGACGGTCGAGGGCTCCGGTTCATTGGTTCCGATGATAACGGAATATGCGAGGCTCGCGGCCCCCTCACGCTCCGCCGCTCGCGGCCAGATGGGGTCTCGTGTCCTCGTTTTTCGTGACGACGTGTCTCGGTCGGGGGTTCGTGGTCCCCAGAGTCTGTCAGGTGAATCCTGCTCTCAAGTGACCGAGATCACTTGGCTGGGGGCGGTGGTACCCAGCTTGCACAGCAGCTCGCCCATGCGAACTGGACTCGCGCTCTGCCTGGCGCTCGCCCTCGGATGCACGGGTGAGATCGACGACCCCTCCGGCATGCCTGGGACGGGGCCGGGGACCCGCAACCCGACAGACCCACCGCCGCGCGGACCTGACGGCCGATACGTCTGCGAGGTGCCGGTCGTGCCGGGCGGACCCATCCGTCGCCTGACCCGCGACCAATACGATCTCACGGTCCGGGACCTGCTCGGGGACGCGACGAGCCCGGCGCGCGGCTTCCCGGCCGACGACGACGGGGAGGGCTTCCACCTCGGCGGCCTCGCGAGCTCGCTCCACGTCGAGCAGTGGGCCGCCGCAGCCGAGGCGCTCGCCGAGCGCGCGGTCGGTGATCTCGGGGCGCTCTTGCCCTGCGACGCGGGGGCCGCGACGTGCTCGAACACCTTCATCGAGGACTTCCTCGGTCGGGCGTTTCGGCGCCCGCCGACCTCGGCCGAGATCGCGCGCTACGGCGCGGTCTTCGACGTCGGCAACACCGAGGGCGGCTTCGCGAACGGCGTGAAGCTCGTCGTCCAGGCGGTGCTGCAGTCGGCGAGCTTCCTCTACCACGTCGAGCTCGCGCCCGAAGGCGAGCCGGAGGGCGCGATCATCCCCGTCGAGGACTACGCGCTCGCCTCGCGCCTCTCGTACTTCTTGTGGGCCTCGATGCCCGACGACGCGCTGCTCCGCGCGGCGGCAGAGGGGCGCCTGCAGACGCGCGAGGGCCTGCTCGCGGAGGCCGAGCGCATGCTCGATGATCCGCGCGCCGCCGACGGCTCACGCTCGTTCTACCGGCAGTGGCTCAAGCTCTACGGGCTCGCGAGCATGCAGAAGAACCCGGAGTACTACCCGCTCTTCGACGCGGCGGTCGCGGCCGACCTGCAGCGCTCGCTCGAGCGCTTCCTCGACGAGGTCTTCGCGTCCGGCGACGTCGAGACGCTCTACACCTCGAACGTCGCCTACGTGAACGCGCGCCTCGCGCCCATCTTCGGGCTCGACCCGGCGGACTTCACGAGCGAGCTCCAGCGGGTCACGCTCGACCCGACCCAGCGGGCCGGCCTGCTCACGCACCCCGCGCTCATGGCGCTGCTCGGCAAGGCGGATCAGAGCGACCCGATCCACCGGGCCGTCTTCGTCCGCGAGCGCCTGCTCTGCCAGCACCTGCCGACGCCGCCCGACGACCTGACGATCGTCGCGCCCGACCCGGCGCCCGGCACCTCGACCCGCCAGCGCTTCGAGGAGCACAGCTCGAACCCGGCCTGCGCGGGGTGCCACCTCTTGCTCGACGGAGTCGGCTTCGGCTTCGAGCATTACGACGCGGTCGGCACGTGGCGGAGCGAGGACAACGGCGCGCCCGTCGACGCGAGCGGCGAGGTCCACGGCACCGCCGACATGGACGGGCCCTTCAACGGCGCGGTCGAGCTCGCGCAGCGGCTCGTCGGCAGCGAGCAAGCGCGCCACTGCGTGGCCCGACAGGTCTTCCGCTTCGCGCTCCAGCGCGTGGAGGTCGCGGTCGACGCCTGCAGCCTCCAACAAGTGACCGACGACTTCGGAGAAGCCGCCTACGACCTGCGCGCCTTGCGGCTCGCGGTGGTGGGGAGCGACGCCTTCCGTTTCCAGCAGGTGCAGCGATGACGAACGAGCACAGCAAGTCCTCGGGTCGTACGCCCGGATGGCGCGACGGGAAGAACCTCCTCCGCAACGGGCCGCGTCAGCTCGGCCTCTCGCGTCGAGACTTTGCCCGGACGGTGGGGATCGGCGCGCTGGCGCTGCCCTTCCTGCGGACCCTCCGTGGGCAGGCACAGGCGGGCGCGGCGCCCAAGCGATTCCTCGTCTTCTTCAGCCCCAACGGCACCATCCCCGAGGAGTTCTTCCCAGACGGGGGGGAGACCGACTTCCGCTTCCGCCGCATCCTCGAGCCGCTCGCGCCCTTCCGCGACAAGGTGATCGTGCTGCGCGGCGTCGACCAGACCTCGAGCAACTCGGGCCCCGGCGACGGACACCAGGTGGGCATGGGTCATCTGCTCACGGGTCGCGAGCTCTTGCCGGGTGACACGATGGGCGGCTGCGACAGCTGCCCTCCGGTGAGCTGGGCGTCGGGCATCAGCATCGACCAGCGCATCGCCAACGAGATCGGGGCCACGACGCCCTTCCGCAGCGTCGAGCTCGGCGCGCGCGTGAGCGGCTCGAACATCTGGACGCGCATGTGTTATCGCAGCGCCTCCGAGCCCATCCCACCGGAGATCGATCCCGTGCGCGCCTTCGAGCGACTCTTCGCCGGGGTCGAGGTGGACACCGGCGAGGCGGAGCGCCGCCTCCGCGAGGGACGCAGCGTGCTCGACGCGGTCCAGCAGGACTTCGCGGCGCTCCAGCGCCGCGTGGGCCGTGACGATCGCGCGCGCCTCGAGACGCACCTCGAGGTCGTGCGCGAGCTCGAGCTCCGCCTCGGCTCGTCGATGTCGACCGCCGCCGAATGTCGCGTGCCGATGCTGGGCGATCGCGTGGACCCCGGCCGCAACGAGAACTTCCCCCGCCTCGTCGAGATGCAGATGGACGTGATGGCGGCGGCCTTCGCGTGCGGCCTCACGAACGTCGGCTCGCTCCAGTGGACGCAGAGCGTCGGTAACATCCCCTTCAACTTCGACGGCGTCGGCGTGGAGCGCCGCCACCACGACCTCAGCCATTACGGCGACGGGGACCTGGACGCGCGCGAGGACCTCATCCGCATCAACCGCTGGTATGCCCAGCGCTACGCCGAGATGCTCGCCCGCCTCGACCGCATCCCCGAGGGGGGCGGCTCCGTGCTCGACAACACCGTCGTCGTCTGGGTGAACGAGCTCGGCAAGGGCAACTCGCACACCCGCCGCGACATGCCCTTCGTGCTCGGCGGGAGCGCGGGTGGCGCGCTGCGCACCGGCCGCTCGATCAGCTACAGCCGTCGTCCGCACAACGACCTGTGGGTGACGATGCTGCGCGCCTTCGGGATCGGCGACTCGACCTTCGGCGACACGCGCTTCAACACGGGCGCGATGAGCGAGATCCTGGTGTAACGGCCCTGCCCGTCCACGCGGCGAGCGAGGCCTTCGCGTCGAGCGCGCTTGCTGCGGCGGGCGCATGGTTTCGTCGCGCGCCACCCAAACGTCGTCGACGAGCGATCGATGTATGCTCGCGCAGGTGGACGAAGACTTGGAGGCAAGCATCCGGGGGCATCTCGAACGAGGCGATCTGGACATGGCCGCGACGACGGCGTTTCGTGGATACGGGCCGGCTGTGCTGCGGTTCCTGTTGTCGAGGACGGGTGACTCGGAGCTCGCTCATGAGGCCTTCTCTCAACTCGGAGAGGATGTTTGGCGGGGGCTGCCGGGCTTTCGTGGCCGCAGCTCGTTCATGACCTGGATGTTCACGGTCGCGCGGAACGCGGCGCATCGTTTGGAGACCAAGCCGGAGCATCGGCGCGGGCGACGCGTCACCACTTCCAAGCTCGACCAGGTCGTCGACGAGGTGCGAGAGCGAACCGCGCCCTACCTCCGAACCGACGTGAAGGATCGCTTCCGCTCGATTCGTGAGTCCCTGCCCGCGAGGGACCGAATGCTCCTACATCTGCGGCTCGAAGAAGACCTCTCCTGGGACGAGGTCGCCCGCGTGGTCGAGGGCGACGCCGAGCTCACCGGCGCGCCGCTGCGCCGCGCATCCATGCGCCTTCGCAAGCAGTACAGCGACCTCCGGGTGCGCCTGCGTCGCCTCGCGGAGAGTGAGGGCCTCCTCGCACCCAGCGGCGAGGAGTAGCCCGACTCCTCACCCGCCTCGCCTTCGGCTTCCGCTCGCACGAGCCTCTCATCGCCCTCGCGAGGTTGTGACTCGGTGGCCTCTGCCCCCCCCCACGTCCTGCCCCCCACGTCCTGCCCGCCCATGACCCACGGATTGGGCAGGAGAGCCCCAAAAAGGACCTCACACATCCGTCGAGCCCTCTCCAATGGAGGATGGGAAGCCGCGATGTGGCCATGGGCGAGCTCTGGGAGGAGCTGATCTGCGGGCGTTTGTCCGCGAAGGTTCGTCGAGATCCGAATGGATCTCGGCACCTCATCCTCAGGCGCCGACCGGGGCCGCGTCGCTCGTTGACGTCGCGCCAACGTCGCGCGGCGGAGCTCATCGCGAACGGCTTGGGCTACGGCGAGGTCGGCTACCAGCTCGGGATCGATGTATCGACGGTGGCCTCGCACATCAGCGAGGCGCTCCGAAGCCTCGGCCTCGAGCGGGTCGACCTGCCGTGGCTCGTGCACGGACCGCTGGACGTCTGGCCTCAAGGGGATGGGACCCTCCTTGCGAGCCCACCTGGGATCGACGAGCACCTGCTGGCCGAGCTCACCCCCTCGGAACGCGATGTCGTCAAGCTCTTGGTCGCTGGATGCTCGAATCGGGACATCGCATCCGCGCGATGCCGGGCCGAGCGGACGATCGCGAACCAGCTGGCGTCGGTCTACCGTACGCTACGTGTTGGTTCGCGCTTCGAGCTCGCAGCCCTCGTCGCGCGCCGTGTTCGAGAACGAGAGCTCACGGACGCGGCGTGAGCGTGACGCTCAAGCGCGTCGTTCGCTCCGGGCGGATCTCGAGGTCCGCCGACCACGGGTGATGATCATCGCGCTCCAGCGTGACGTGGTGCGACCCGGCCGGGAGAAGAAGCGCCACGGGCGTGGTGCCGCGGATCACGCCGTTGACCGAGACCCTCGCGGCCGTCTCGTCGGTCGTGCTGATCAGCAAGCGGCCCCGGACCCTTGCGAGGTGCGTCGGCTGGAGCTCCAACTCCTCACGCTCGTGTGGGGCGACGAGAGCCCACTGCTCGAGCGTTCGGTAGCCGGGAGCTTCGACGCGAACCCGATACGTGCCGACCGGGACCGATGTCGGCTCTCCGGGTACGAGGGTCGCGACCGTCGCTCCGCGATCGAACAACGTGATGACGGCGTTCGGCGCCGCCGTCCGAACGAGTAACTCACCGCGGAGCCGGACGAGCGTCGCGAGGACGGGAGAGCGCTCGCCGATGCACGCGTCGACGTCGACCACCATCTCCTCGAAGTCGGGCCGGCGAAGTCGGACCGTGTGGCGCCCCGGCGGCACGGCGATCGTCCGAGGCGCTTGGCCGAAGTCTCCGAGGGCTTCGTCATCGACCACGATCGTGGCCCCGGGGGGCTCTGTCTCGATCGTGAGTAGGGCCAGTCGAGGAGCGAGCGCCTCGCGCCGCGCCTCGGCGTCTCGCGAGTGCTCGCGGTCGGTGGCGACTCGCAATACCTCGTCGAAGAAATGGAAGGCGAGGTCGAGGTGGCCACCGAACTCGGCGGCGACGGCGACGTTGTAGAGCGTGGTTGGGCTCGGTGCGAGCGCGTGTTGCTGGAGGAAATGTTCGAGCGCTTCGACGAAGCGACCCTCGCGGTACGCGCGGCGGCCCAGTTCGTCGTGGAACCGAGCCTCCGTGGCGGCGTCGGCCACCACCGGCTCGACGTATCCTATGGTCGCCACCAACACTGCGAGCACCCCCGCCCGAACGTACGCGCCGGGTGTCCATGGCCAACGGCGCGGATCTCGCTCGCCGACCTCCTCGATTTGGCTTGGGGCGAGGATCCCCGCACGTCTCATTGCCTGCTCCCTCGAGAGACGGTACCGCGCGAGGCGCGTCGCTCCTCCTTCGCGGTTACGAAGTAGAGGATCGTCGCCACGCTGAACGCTACCAGCGCGGCGATCATCAGGCCGTCCGTCGCCAGAGCGAGCCCCCTCCCCGTACGGCGCACGCTTGGGTCGGCGGCTTCGTTCCAGCGTCGGGAGGCGCGAAGCGCGAGCGTGCCGGTGACCGCTCCACCGGCCATCGAGCCGACGCCGATGCCGCCGATGACCCAGGTGGCGGCGGACCGCTCGATCCTCGGCGGCGACTCGAGGGTCACGGTCAACCACGCCGGATCGTCTGCGACGATCTCTACCTCGCCCTCGTAAGGGCGGAGGCCTGGATGAGTGAGGCGAATCGTGTGTGCTCCCACCGGCAGATCGGCGAGCACGACGGGAGCAAACCCGGCTCCCTCGCCGTCGACCTCGACGACCGCACCCGCGCTGCTAGCGGTCACCGTCAGCTCTCCGGTGGGGGGTGGCAGTCGCGCCGGCGCCACCAAGATCTCGGCCGCTTCGAGCGGCACGACCCGAACGAGTGACTGCCAGCGCTCGTAGCCCGAGGCCTCGACCGTGAGCGTGTAGTCGCCCGGAGGGATTCGCGCGGTGCACGGCAACGTCCCCGAGTAGGCGAGCGCTCCCGCGGAGTCACGAGCCTCCACGAGCGCTCCGTTGGGGCCATCGAGGAGGAGCTCGCCGAGCAGTCGAGGAAGCGCGGCCTCGACGATGGAGCGCTCGCCCGTTCGCGCCGAGATGTCGACGGTCCGGGGCTCGTGGTGCGGCAGGTGAAGCTCGATCCGGTGCTCCCCGGCCGAGAGGGCGATGAGTCGTGGCGTCGTCCCAAAGCTCCCCCGCTCGCGCCCATCGACGAAGATCTCGGCGCCGGGTGGATCGCTGCGTACTTCCGCGAGGGCCAATCCCGGCTCGATTCTCCGGCGAGCGCGCTCCGCGAAGTCGCGCCGCGACGGATCGTCGTCCTCGCTCTCGAGATACCGAACGTAGAACAAGAAGGCCTGATCGGGCTGCTCGAGCCGCTCGAAGCAGAGCGCGATGTTGAAAAGCGCGGCGGGATGCGGCGCGAGTCGGTGCAGCGCGAAGAACGAGCGGAGCGCGGACTCGAAGCGTCTCGCGCGGTAGTGGGCTCGCGCGGCGGCGTCGTGGAAACGCGCTTCGGCAGCGACGTCCGCGCGCACGCTCGAAGTCCACCCGAGACTCGATGCGAGCGAGAGCGCGATCAGGATGGCGGTCACGCCGTGGGACGGACCTCTTGCACCTTGCCCGTGCTGGCCTCGCGTCGAGCCAGCGACAACTCCGTTCCATCGGGTGAAGGTCGAGCCGAGCATCCACAAAACCCCCACGCGCCTCCCGCCTTGACATCGATCGGCACGGCGTTCGGACGACGATACGACAGCCAGCCGTGGGAAAGAAGACCCGACGATTGTATCTCGTGCCGAGGAGGCTCGGCCGCGATGGTGGTGCAAGATCGAGGTGTCGTTCTCCACGCGCGAACGACCACGAGCGGCGCCATGCGAGGCGCTCGGAAGGCCGCACGGGAGCAGGATGGATTGACCATGGACGTCGCCGTCTTCGCCGACGTAGCCTCCAAGTCGTCCGACGAACGGGCACGATGCGGTCACGAGGCGTCGTTCCGAGATGAGGCCCCGCGAAAGTCCGGGGCAGCAGGGGAGGAGGGGAGAATGGTGCGGTTGGTGATGACCGTGGTCCTCGCAGGGGGGCTCGCGTGCGCCGTCGAGGATCAACCGACGTTGGTCGAAGTGCTCCCGAGTGCCCGTCGCTACTACACTCACGTCATCCCGCCGCTGCTCACGGCTTGCGGCACGGTCCGCCCTGGTTTCGATGCCGACACCTACGACGTGTTCTCGGATGCTTCCTGCACGATCGCCGTCACCTATCACTTCCGCCGAGACGCGGGCGTGACCTATGTGGAGTGGTGGAACTACATCATCAACATGAGCGAGCCGGACCCGGCTGCCGATCTGCCGCCGCATCTGGACGCACTCTGGCCGGCGGCGGGAGAGAGCGCGCTGCACACCTACTTCCGATGGCGCGTGGTCGAAACCTCTTCGGTCGGAACCTTTCGCGAGACCGACATTCAGCGTTGGTCGCTCGTGCTCGAAGATGTCTCGCGGTGGGGGTCGCGTGCATACGTGCCATCTGGATTCTGTCCGGAGCTCGACCCGCCCGAGGAGTGCTGGAACGCCGAGCGCAACGGCTACGACGTCGACGTTCAAGAGTCGCTCACGATCCGCTCCTCCCGAGACGATGTGGTCCTCTGGCTGGAGGAGTTCAGCGTGGCGAGACAGGGCGATGATTTCAGGTTCTCCGGTTTCTTGGGCTTTCCGGAGCTCGGCGGATTCCCTTCGGAATCCGAGCCACAAGGGTGGACGTTCTCCTATCTCCCTTGTGAGCCAAGCGCATCCTCCGACGGGCAGGGTCCCGGCTTCTGCGCGCCGTGTCGCTTCATCAGCGGCACCAACGAGCTCCCACGCTGCGAATGGGAGAACGTGCGTGCACTGCCTGCGAACCCGTCGCTCATTCACCCGTCTTGGGTCGAGCGATATGGAGTGTACTTCGAGGAGATTCATGGTGGTTTGTGACGTGCTGGCGAACAATCTCCTTCGCGATGTTGCTCGCGGGCTGCGCGCTCGCGCTCCCATTCGACGATCTCGAGGAGCGGGGGCCAGTTCGTTGTGCGAACGGCGTCGACGACGACGCCGACGGCCTCGTCGACTGTGACGACCCCGACTGTGACGGCGAGTGTCCGGAGACCTCGTCGGTGGCGTGCACGAACTGTCGCGACGACGACGGGGACGGGCTGGTGGACCACGCGGACCCGGACTGTTGGTTTCCGCTTGGTCCGGCGGCCCACGTGGCGCTCTCGGTGGAGGATGAGCGTGCGCGCTGCGCCTCGACTCTTGGGTCCCGGTTGCACGCCAGCCCGTCGTCGGGGGAGTGGCAGATAGAGGGGACTTGGGAAGGGGACACGGTACGACTCGACGGGGGCCCGCTCTGTTCCGCGACCGGAGGGACCTCATCCGATTGTGGCGCGGTGTGGACGCTGGTCGCAGCTCGTGGCGGCGTCTGCTGGACCTTGCGAGCCGAGCTGCAGCTCGAGGAGTCCGGATCCTCCGTCCGGATTGGTCTGAGTCAGGTGCCGGAGACGCTCTCGGCGGGGTCGAGCATCCTCGTGGGTCTGCGTCGCTCTGGGGAGTCCGTCGAGGTGGGGCTCTCCATGCCTCACGCGGGAGCTCACGAGACGCTCGCTGCGGGCTCCGGTTGGGTCCAGGTCGAGCTTCGAGCGTCTCCGCTGGAACCGAGCGAGCCCTGCGAGCATGCGTCCGAGGCGGTCCTTCGACTCGTCGCTCGCAGCGTGGGAAGTCACCTCACGCTGAGTCGGGCGACCGACGGCGCGTTGTTCTCGGTCCCCGCGCATTGGTCTCCCGACGAGGACCTACACCTCGTGGCGCGCGTTCAGGACCTCGGCACCGTGCGGCTCCGCGGATTCGAGATCGACCGGGAACGCCATGACCCGTGCGGATATCGCTTTCCTCAGATCGAGGGTGATGAAGGCGGCCCCGCCATCGTGTTGGGGGTGGCGCAGGGGATGGGACGGATTTGTGTGCTGGGGTCGACGCCGCTCGGGCCTCGTCGCGAGCCTTTCTACGAGCCCGCCCGCCACCACGGGAGCCCCCCGCCGCCATCCGACGTCGGGAAGCCCTTCGCCTCCTGGTTCGTCTCGGATCGCGGGCTGGGCTCGTTCGCGGCCGCTGAATCGCCGCCGCGCGGCCCGTTCCGGTCGAGCGCGCTGGAGGGCCGGCACGTGCGCGGTGGCCAGCTCGCGTGGGTGCCCGACGAAGGGTTCGAAGCGATATTGCTGGTCTCCGACGAGCCCGAGCGCGACGGGCGGCTCGTACGTCTGACGAGCCCCGACTGCGAGCGATGGTCTGAGCTCGGCTTCGACGATCCATCGGGTGCGTTCCGTGGAATGCACCCCTTGCTCTACGAAGCGTCAAATCAAACGCGAAGGCTCGTCCTCGGAGAGCCGGGGGAAGGCTATTGCTGCTCGCAGAGGGTCGGGAGTCGCGATGAGGAGTGCTTCTGCGGAGAGGCGGACACGCGGGCTTTCGTGAAGCCGACCCACGTGCCCTGCTGGGGATATCCGAGGGGTCGACTGGTGGAGGTAACCTCCGAGGACGGCGCGAGGTGGACGGCGCGTTCATCGAGCAGCCTCCCCGCGATGGATCGATGGAGCTCACCGTGCGGCGGGCTCGGACCCGCCGCCATTCCGGCCGAAGAGTCGGCGCGAAACTACCCGGTCGAAGTCCGGCAGCTCTGCGAGGTCGGAGGCAGACGACTCTTCGTGGGCTCTTCGACGGGATCACTCAAGGATCCATCCGTCGGCGTGGAGCTGGTGATGGACCTTGGCGAAGGGACCGGGCGATCTCCGTTGGTCGTGGACGGAAGGCGATGGCCGGTGTCGTGGCTCGGCGCGAACGAGCGCCTCGGCACCTTCGACGCGGCGCGGGTTTCCGAGCCGCAGGTGCTTTGGCTCGGGCATCACCAAGGAGACCCGCGATGCGCCGTCGAAGCGTTGCTCTTCTATCGCGGATTTCACGAGGTGCGACACGAGCACTCTGGGCTGTCGACGTCCCTCGGGGGAGCCGTGGGTGTGCTACCCGTGCGCATCGAGCGCGCACGAGAAGAGCGGGTAGCGCCGTTCTGCCGCTGCAACGTCCTCTGAGTGGAGAGCAGGTGATGGAGACGAAAGAGGACTCGGAGCTCGACCGGTTTCTGAGGTCCCTCCTCCGTCCCGGAGACGGTGAGGAGATCGAAGAACTCGAGCCTGGAACACTGCTTCCGGGTGGGTACCAGCTCTCACTGCGGCTTGGTCGAGGGGGCATGGGGATCGTTTACGCAGCGACGCGCGACGGAGATGATCGGCGCTATGCCGTGAAGATCCTCCCACAATGTGACCCGGGATCGTTGGAAGTAGCCCGTTTCGTTCGGGAGGCGAAGGTAGTGCGTGAGCTGCGACACGAAAGCATCGTTTGCGTCTGTGATTTTGGTTTTGTAGGGAACCGGCCGTACCTTGTAATGGAGAGGTTGAGTGGAGAGACGCTCGGTCGTTGGATGGCGCGCGAAGAGCGGACGACACCGTCGATCGCATGGCGGCTTCTCACGCCCGTCGCAGAGGCGCTGATGCACGCCCACGCGCAAGGGATCGTCCATCGTGACGTCAAGCCGGAGAACGTCTTCCTGGTTCGTTCGACGCACCCGGTGGGCGGATCGAGTCAGGCCGAGGTGGTCGACCGGGATCGGACCGAGGTCGGCACCGGGGCGGGAAGGGTTGGCGATCGAGACTCGAGCCTCGGGCCATCGAGACCTGCGACGAGCTCGCGCGCGAAGGCTCGGGCGTCCGCGAGGGTTCTACCTCGCGCCAAGCTCCTCGACTTTGGGATCGCAAAGCTGGTCGAGCCCGCGAGCGACGTGCTGACACGCAGCGGGATCCGGCTCGGCACGCCTGCCTACATGGCTCCCGAGCAGATCACGTCGTCGCGCACGGTGGGACCGAGCTGCGATCAGTACGCGCTCGCGGTGGTGCTCTTCGAGCTCGTCGGCGGGGCGCTGCCGCACGGAGGCGTGAGCGCAGACGTGATGCTTGCGGTGAAGGTCGACACGCCGCCACGAGACCTAGGGGAGCTGGCGCCCGAGGCGCCGCCAGCTTTTCAGGACGCAGTGATGCGAGGGTTGTGTGTCGACCCTGCCGACCGCTTTCGTGACGTCGGGGAGTTCTGGAGCGCGGTTGGCCGGGCGATCCGGGCGGCACCGCTTGCCTTGAGAGGAGACTAACGTTGGTACTGCGAAGGCGCGAGGTCGGGCAGTGGGCGATGGGTCGCCCGGCTCGGTGCAAGTCGGACGTGAACTCGGCGCGGCCCATTGGGGTCGATGGTGTGCCGTACGGCGCGGTGTCCCAGTCTTTCGAAGCGAATGCGCGTGGGGCCACGCTCCGAGTCGAGCGTGAGCGTGTGCGGCGTGCGCCCTACGACTTCCCCGTCGACGATCACGTCGGCACCGGGCGGCGTCGACACGAGCTGGATGCGACGTTCACCGTCGGTGCTGCTCGAGCGCTCGGGGAGATCGTCGTCCGAGGGGCCGGACCTCGTCCCGGCGAGGTCACCCTCCGACCCCGGCGTCTCGGCGAGGTCGCCCTCCGACCCTGGGGTCTCGGCGGGGTCGCCCTCCGACCCCGGCGCGCCGAGCACCTGCACTGCCTCGAGCGCGCCGAGCGCGTGTGTAGGCTGGGTGGCGTCGCTGGGAGGGCGCGACCCGAGCGCCGCGGGGGCTCGTGGCAGGTCGCCTGGCTCCCGAACCGAGACGAAGCCGAGCGCACTGAGCACGCCGAGCACACCGAGGGCAGCGAGCCACCTGTTCGCGTGACGCCGAGCGCGAACCGGTGGCAGGGCCTCGGTGTCCGGGGGGCTGCTGGCGCGGGGCGCGGGGTCGAAGAAGGGAGCTGTGTCGGAGTCGGTGACGCAACGCTCGGCGTCGACATCCCAGGCGGATCGCCAAGCTTCGCGCAGCTCATCAGCCGAGGCCCACCGCTTGCCGGGGGACTTCTCGAGGCAACGTGCCACCAGCGAGGCGACCGTCGCGGGAAGATCGGGGCGGCGCGCCGCCAGGGGCGGAGGCGGCTCCGTCGTGTGTCTCAGAACGCATTCATAGACCGACGTCGCAGGGAAAGGCAGCTCGCCGGCCAACGCTTCGAACATGATCACGCCGAGCGAGTACAGGTCTGCGCGGTGGTCGACGGGAGCGCCACGGCTCTGCTCGGGCGACATGTAGAGCGGCGTGCCGATGAGCTGGCCGGTCCGGGTGAGCCGAACGTCATGCCCTTGGCTCTGCGTGATCTTCGACATTCCGAAGTCGAGGATCTTCGCGACCACGCTCTTTCCGCGTCGCGACAGGTAGATGTTTGCGGGCTTGAGGTCGCGATGCACGACCCCTGCATCATGGGCGGCGGCGAGCCCGCGGAGGACCTCGTCGAAGAGCCTACGCGCCTCGTCGTCCGGAAGCCACGGCGTGGGCTCACGGGCCTGCCGTTCGAGGCGCTGCGAGAGATCTTCACCTTCGAGCAACTCCATGACGACGTAGACGAAGCCCTCCTCGGTGTGCCCGAGATCGGTGACGTCGATGATGTGGTCGTGCCGTATCGAGCTCGCGGTGCGCGCCTCTTGCACCAGCCGGTGCGCCGCGTGCGCGTCGCTCGCGTCCGACGCGAGCACCACCTTCACGGCGAACTTTCGACGAAGCGTGCGGTGCGTCGCCTCATACACCGCGCCCATCCCACCGCGGCCGACGAGACGCTCGATCCGATACGTTCCACCGATCACCTTGCCGACCGGAAGCAAGAGTCGGTCGGAGGGCATGGGGGCGGTGTCGGCGTAGAGCGCCGCTGCCTCTTCGCTCTCGTCGCAACTCGGTCCCTCGCGGGTCGTCGACACAGCCCGAGGGTACATCATCGTCCGCTGTGGAGCAGAGCCTGCTGTCGATGGGCAGGCTCGTGTTGCACGTCCTATGAGCCGCCGCACGCGGCGCGGGGTGTGAACATGCCTCAGGCCTTGGGCCTGGAGCGCGCGCGCAGCGTGCTCGAAGCGCCGGAAGTGCGCCGGGATTCGGCCGAGCCGGAGCGCGGCCTCTCGGTCGTTCGGATCCTCGCGAGTGCGGCGCTCGTAGAGTGCGCTCGCGCAAACCATCTTGTGTACCCGCTGTCGGGGCTGCTAGCGTCCTCACCGGCGTGGGGAAGTGGTCGATCTATCCACGATGGAATCGATCCCCCTGGCGCGTCTGTGGTCGTGGACCGAGCCGACGGACGACCTTGATGGCGCGTACGCGAGAAGCTGGCCGTCCGGAGGTCCTTCGACGCACAGTCGCGCTTCGTGCGATCGCAGTCGTCACGATCGTCTGCCTGCCTGGCAGTTGCAGCGTATTCCTGCCCTTCCAGGACATCGAGGAGACTGGCGCCGAGCGCTGCAGCAACGATATCGACGACGACCTCGACTCTTTGGTCGACTGCGAAGATCCGGACTGCGACGGCTACTGCCCTGAGGAGTCGCCGGTGAGCTGCTCCAACGGCCGTGACGACGACGGCGACGGAGCGGTCGACTACGAGGAAGTGATCTGCTGGCCGCACTCGGACGTCGTCGTGGGGTGTGACGGACGAGCGCCGCGCAGCAGCTCCGTGGAAGGGTCGGTTGTTGCCCTCGGCCCAACCGAGGGGTGGTCATTCACCTGCTTCGACGTGAGCGACTGTTCGCCGTGGGTCCCGAGCCCGACGGGAGACAGCGATGAGCTGGCCCTGCGGCTGCGAGGCGCAGGACACGATTGCCGCGAGCTGGCGGGCTGCGAGTACGCCATGCCGCCGAGGTCGAACACCGGAGGGCCGTGTTGGCAGCTCGAGGCCGACGTCCTCCTCGAGCCCGGCTCGGCGCTGGCGTTCGTGTTCACACCGAGCGAGGCGGCCTCGCCGCCGCTGCGCCACCGCGATGCCGCCATCGTCGGGGTCGCGCTCGAGTCGGGTCCGGGGGGCGTACCGAGAGCACGGGTCTCATTTCGCGGCGACGGCCGGCATCTCGAGGCCCACGCGCCGACTGCAGGAGGATGGCACCACCTACGCATCGCGACGCGAGGTGGGGGGCGCAGCTGTCACGCGCCCGAGTACGGGCCGATATCGGTCTCGCTTGCAGGCCCGGACTCGGACGAGACGCTGCTGCAGTTGGAGCCGATGCCCGTCCCTTCGAGCTGGCGGCCCGAGGCTCCAGTGTCCGTGAGCCTGATTGCCACGGGGACCGGAGCCGGGTGGGTCCGCGATCTGACACTCATGCGCACCCGCTACGATCCTTGCGGCCATCCCATCCCACAAGTCACGGGGGTCGATGAAGGCCCGGCCGTCGTCCTGGCTGCCGCGCGTGGTGGTGGAAGGGTCTGTGCGCTCGGCGCCACGACGACCTCCCCCCAGCCCGAACGCGAGTACGTACCGACGTTGCACCAAGGTACACCGCCCGAGCTTGGGGAGGACGCTCCGCCGTTTCCCCGTCGATCGTTTGCGGCGTGGCATGCCCAAGACGAGGGGGCCCGCTCGTTCACGGGGGCCATCCTGGGGCCGGTTGGCGTTGACGCCCTACGAGATGAGAGCGTCCGTGCGGCCGCGCTCATGTGGAACGAGGGCGCCGAGCGATTCGAGGGCATCGTGCTCGTCTCGACGGATCCTCGCCGTGGCGGTCGGCTGGTTTGGGCAACGAGCCCAGACTGTGAGTCCTGGGGCATCGAGCCCGTCGAGGGGTTGCCCGACCAGCTAGCGTCCGCCCACCCGGTCCTCCTCGACCCGACTCGGCTGGTGCTCGCGCTCCCCGGCGAGGCCTACAGCGAGACCTTGGACGGAGCCCCCTGCCCCGAGCACCAACCCTGCGCGCAACCGGCGGACCAAGTCCCCTACATCCGGGCCTTTGCGAGCAATTGCATGCGGTGGCCTCGTGCAGCGCTCTTCGAGGCACGAGCTCGAGGGCCGGCGAGGTTCGCGGTCGGCCCGGAACCACTGGGCGCGCTACCGACCTTCGAGCGATTTTGGATCACCTGCGGCAACTGGATCGGCGCGGCGCCAGCTGCCACGCCCCGCTCCTATCCGGTTCAGGCCCACCAGCTCCTCGAGCGTGGTGGGTTTCGAGCATACCTCGGGACGGGGCGTGCTGGAATCGAGGTCGCCATCGGTGGAACTGTCGAGCCCCGGGACGCCGATGCGCTCCTCCTGCCGCAACCACTGCTCGGACCGAGCGGGTTGCCAGGAACGTTCGACGCCGCTCGAGTCTCGGAACCACATCTGCTGCTCTTTGACGACGTTCCGGGCTGCCCGCTCGACGGGCTGCTCTTCTATCGCGGATTCGAGTCGGTGGAGAGCGACGAAGCGGGCATCATCCGAGCCCATGGCGGCCGAGTCGGTGTGGTGCCGGTGCGGTTCGACTCGTTTGGGCGTGGCTACTCGGAGATCGAATGCCCAACCAGATGAAAGGACGGGGGAGTATGAGGAACGAGCGACTGAGCATTCTCGGGCTCTGCGTAATCGCAGCGAGCGCGTGCAGCGGACCGGAGCGGGAACCCACGGTGTTGGACCATCTCGTCGCGCTGGGGACCTTTCAGTACGGGCCCCTCGCCCCCACGCTCAGTCGATGCGGCCGATTCCGACCGGGATTCCGTCAGGGTGACGCAGCGATGGGGATACCTTCCACACTTCCCGGTGTGACGACGGAGCCGTGCGACGTGGATGCCGATTGCAGCGCGGAAGCTCATGAGGTCTGTCTCGAGAGCGAGTGCCGTGTTCGCTACGACGTCCTCGCCGACGACTTCTGCACCATCACCTACACCAGTCGGTATTACGAGGCCGACGGAGTCGTCTATCTCGAGGACGACGCGTATGTTATTGAGATGGGAGAGACCATCCCTTACGACGAGCTGCCAGAGAATATGCAGTACGTCACCGACGAGCTCGCCATGGGGCGGCCGGCCCACTACTGTCACTTCCGATATCGCGTAGAAGCCCGGCCGCTCGACAGCTTCTCCGAGCATGACGCGCAGATTCTCCGTTCGACGCTGCTCGAGCCAGCGAGCGGTTTTTGCACCAACACCGTGCCTCCTTTCGAGCTCGAACAGGTAGCGATGCGAACCACGAACCCGGGGATCGTGGTCCTCGAAGACCCGAGAGACGAGACACCCCCAGGCGCGGAACCAGCGGGCTACTTTCGGGGGTACTTCGGGGTGCCGGAGACGGGAACGGCGACCCGAGTCGACTCGGGTGCGACGCTTGGCGCTGGCTACTTCCGGCACTGCACGCCCACGCCGGGAGGCGGGGGCCCGGGGATCTGCCCCGCGGTCTGCCGCCAGCACGGGCCGGGCGCGGGGCTGCCAGCTTGCAGGTTCGAGCACATCATGGCCCTCCCCGCAGACCCATGCCTGATCGATCGCGCTTGGGTCATGAACCACCGGTACCTCTTCGAGCGCATTCACGACGCGGAGTGCCTGTACTGATCGTGTAGCCCCTACGTGCCCGTCGCCTCGCCGTGGATGCGTCCCGAGTTCGGCCCGGTGCGGGTTTGGCAGTTCGGATGTCTCTTCCAACACCGCGTCCGCGGGGACGTGCAGCTCCTGGGTGCGGCGCCGGCACGAAGACCGAGGGCTCGTCCACCTCTTCCATCCCGTGTGCCTCGTCCCCTCGCCGAGCGAAGCGCTGACCGAGGTCGGCGGGGGTCAGTGTCCATGCCACGTCGCGGCCGTCGACCACGACCGAAAGCGCCTCGAGCGGCTCTGCCGCTACGTCGCGCGACCGCCGCGCAACCAAGAGCTGCCGCCGCCCAGACTTCACGCTCCGCGAACACGGCGTCGTCGCCGCGCACTCCTCCGTGCACCGCTCGAGCGTACCCCCATCGTGTCCCGTGAGTGCAGAGCCCGCTGGCTGCGCAGCTGGGGGGAGGGGGGCTGCTTCCGCCCGCCGCGGTCGCCGACCCATGAAGTGCGTTGGAGAGCTGTGGGGCTCGACCGTGACGGCCCAGGTCGTCGCGTCGCGGTGATCTGCACAGGTGGTGACCGCGTTGTGATCGCGTTGTGACGCGTTGTGGTCACGCGGCGTCGGCTCATTGACTGGACGAAGTGACCATAGGAAGCGGGCCTCTGTCGAGATAGGTTGGCTCGGCGCCGAACGATGTTCGCCGCCAAAGCTCGAAGGGGGGCGAGTGAGCCAGAGGATCGCAACGGATCATCTCGAAGACGTGGGGCCGAGAGAGGACCCCTACATCGGGACGACACTTGCGAACCGATATCGGGTGCTTCGGCGTCTCGGCGGCGGCGGCATGGGGAGCGTCTACGAGGCCGAGCACCTCGTGATTGGCCGACGGGTGGCCGTCAAGATGCTGCACGTCCAGTTCTCGATGGACGCTTCGGTGGTTCGGCGTTTCTTGAACGAGGCCCGCGCGGCCGCGATGGTTCGACACCCGAACATCCTCGAATGCACCGATATGGGGCAGACCGACGATGGGTCGCCCTTTCTTGTCCTCGATCTGCTCGAAGGATCAGACCTCGGCGCGCTCTTGGCGCAGGAGCGAATCGTACGGACAGGGCGCGCGGTGCGGATCGCGCTCCAGGTGGCGTCGGCGCTCTCGGCGGCGCACGCGAAGGGAATCGTTCATCGCGATCTCAAACCGGACAACATCTTCCTCGTCGAAGACGACGTCGTCCGGGTGCTCGACTTCGGGATCTCGAAGTTCACGGGTCTCGAGAGCAGCGGCATCGGCACCGCGACCGGCTCGGTCATGGGCACCCCTCACTACATGGCCCCCGAGCAGCTCCGCGACGCCAGCCGCGTGGACGCGCGCGCCGACATCTACGCGCTCGGGGTGATCCTCTACGAGTCCTTCGTTGGACACCCTCCGTTCGAAGCGACCACGCTGCCCGAGCTGGTCCTCATGATCGCCGCGGATCGGCCGGCGCCACTCGGCGAGCTACGGCCCGACCTTCCTGCGGTGCTCACGGACGCGGTGATGCGCGCGCTCGAACGAGACCTCGACGCGCGCTTCGCGACGATGGACGCGTTCGCTGCGGCGATTGCTCCCTTTGCGGGCCTGGATGGGCCAGTGCCAGTCGACCCCGTGACCGCAGAGCGTCCCATTCCGGCCGAGAGCGGCATCGCGCTCAGTCGACGCGGGCTCGAGGCGCTGTCGAGCGCGAACGACGTGCCCGTGCTCTCGCTCCCCGTCCAGCGTCCGCTTTGGCTGTTCGTCTCAGCGGCGTTGGTGCTCGTCGCCGCGGTGGCGGCGTGGCTCTGGTGGGGCGCTGGGGAGCGGGCGCCACTTCAAGCCGAGGGGGGCGTCGAAGGTGCGTCGGCGCCGGACGAAGGAGGGCGAGGGCCCGAAGCGTCGACCGAGCGAAACGAACTCGAGAACGGGTCCGGCGAGGCCCGCGAGCCGGTCGGGGCGCACGCGAGCGAGAGCACCGACGAGCCTACTGCCGAGACCACTTCCGAACCCACCGGTTCCGAGCTTCCGTCTGGCCTCGCACATGCGAGCGCAGAGGGCGAGGGCGCTCCTGCACCGAGCGCCGGGCTACGACCGACGCGCATGAGCGCGACCTCCAACGCCCGCCGCAGAGGCGTCGAGGAACGTGAAGCCGCCGTCGTTCCATCGACGAGCCCAGGCCGGGCGGTCGCGTCGGCACCCTCGGCCGCTTCCGCGCCAATTGCCTCCGGGGGGGCCGCGCCCTCGGCACCCCCGTCGCCCACCGCGCGGGCGCCTGCCCCCACGCCATCGGCCGCCCCCGCGCCATCGGCCGCCCCCGCGCCATCGGCCGCCCCCTCTGCGCCTACGGCGCCCAACCCCCGTCGAGGAGCCAACGCGGCTCCCATCGGAGACTGAGCTGATGATTCGTCATATCAGGCTGGCGGCTGCGGTCTTCGCGGTCGGCGCGTTGCTGGTGGTGCCCAGGGCTTCGGCGCAGTCGGAGGCCGACGCGCTCATCTCCCGCGCGATCGAGCTGCGCGGAGAGGGGCGGGACATGGAGGCGCTCGAGCTCTTGGTGGCCGCCTACGAAGCGAGCCCGACGCCGCGGTCCGCCGCGCAGCTCGGCTTCTGCAACCAGGCCCTCGGGCGTTGGGTCGAGGCCGAGCGCCGACTGCTGGAGGCGGTGCGCGCGGAGGCCGATCCGTGGATCGCGCAACGCCGAGCGACCCTCGAGGAGAGTCTCGCGTTCGTTCGCAGAAACCTCGGGTCGCTCGAGGTCCTGAGCAACGTCGAGGGCGCGACCGTACGCATCGGCGGCGACGAGGTAGGGGTGACACCGCTCGATCGGAGGGTGCGAGTGCAAGCCGGACAGGTCGAGATCGAAGTCTCGCACCCTGGGTACGAGCGGCGGGTCGTTGCGATCGTGGTCGTTCCCGGAGGCGAGGCGCGGCAGCTGGTGGAGCTCGTCGCGCGGACCGGGACCACCGCGGAAGCGGGCGCGGTGGCGAACGAGCATCGAGGCAACGCGCGGAGCGCTCGCGCGCTGGTGGGACCCATCACGCTCTTCAGCGTGGCGGTGGCGGGGGCGCTCACCTTCGCGGTCAGCGGCGGCCTCGCCCTCAGCGAGGACGCGCGGCTCGCGGACGATTGTGGCGCCAACGTGGGGGCACGTTGCACGGGCGACGACCTGGCAGCCCTCCATCGGCGGTCGCTCATCGCAGACATTGGATGGATCACGGCCGCAGCGGCCTTGGTCGCGGGGGTGACCTGGCTGACGTTCGCGCTTCGTCGCACGGACAGTGGCCCGAGCGCCCTCCGCTTGAGCCCGTGGGCAACGGCGGGAGCCGGCGGCCTCGTCCTGAGGGGGAGCTTGCAATGATGAATGACGACCAGCGGATGAGCTCAGTGGCGGCGCCGAGCTGCCCCTTCGGCACGCGAGTGAAGTCCTTCGGGGTGTCGTGCTTGAGGCGCGCTGTGGACGCGCGCTGGGTCACCCTGTGCGTCCTCGCGCTCGGCTCGAGCGCTTGCTCGCTGGTGCTCGACGGCAAGCGGCACCACCAAGACGGCGCGGTGGCGGACTCGTCGGTCGAGGGCGGCGCGATGGATGGAGGGGTCGACGCGCACGATGCTTTGGACGCTGACGCGGGCGGGGGAGATACCGGCGATGCGGGAACCGGTGTCGGTACTCCCTGCGCAACGGAGGGAGCCATCACATGCGACGGCCCGGTCGACCCGATTCGATGCGAAGGTGGGGTCTGGGTCGAGGCCGAGTCCTGCGATACCGGTGAGCGTTGCGACACTCGACCCGACAACGAAGGCGCCTGCGAGCCGATCGTCCCGGAGTGTGCGGACGCGTTGCCTGGCGAAGCGGCCTGTCGGGGGGTGGAACGTTTCACCTGCGGTCCGGATCTTGTGAGCCGCGAGGAGCTCGAGCTCTGCGCGGGCGGGTGCGTGGGCGGCGCATGCACGGCTTGCCAACCGGAGGCGCGGCGGTGTCGCGGCCAACTGCCCGAGTTCTGCGAAGCGACTGGCGAGTGGAGCGAGGGGGCACCCTGCGAGTACCTCTGCGAGGCGGGCGAGTGCGTGGGTGAATGCCTACCAGATACCCAACGTTGCCGACCGGGCGCACCGCTGACGCCCCAACGATGCGACGCCTCCGGCCGGTGGCAGGACCAACCGCTGTGCGCCACGGCGTGCAACGATGGGGACTGCGGCGCGTGCACGACCGGGGCCCGGCGGTGCAACGGACAGACCCAGCAGACCTGCTCCGCAGCGGGAATGTGGGGCGATGACGCGTCCTGCGCGACGATGAGTATGACCTGCCGCACGACGACCGGAGAATGCGGCGGCGTGTGCGCTGTCGGTGAGGTCCAGTGCACACCGGACAACCGGCAGCAGACGTGCACCGGACACGGGGACTGGGGTTCGGGCGTGCTCCTCGTCGGGGCCTGCACTGCGGAGTGTACCCCCGGCGCTCGACGATGCGTGGGCAACTCCACCCAGACCTGCGGCGCGAACGCGCGCTGGGGAGCGCAGGTCAGCTGCGGCGGCACCACGCCGACGTGCGACCCCGGCACTGGCGCTTGTGTTGTCTGCCTGGCTGGAGCGACGAGATGCGTCTCCGGGAACCTACGACAAACGTGCACGGCGAGCCAACAGTGGGGAGCTGGCTCGTTGATCGTCGGTCAGTGCGGCGCGGTGTGCACCCCGGGGAGCCGCCGATGCACCGGGAACTCGACGCAAACGTGCGGTTCGGATGGGACGTGGGGAGCCTCGACGACGAGCTGCACGTCCACCAACCGAACCTGCATTGTGGCGACCGGGCAGTGCGGCGGGGTCTGCGTGGCGGGGGCCACGAGATGCAGCGGCAGCAGCGGCACGACGCTTCAGACCTGCTCGACGACGGGGGCATGGGCCACTACTCAATCCTGTGTTGACTCTTGCCGTACCTCAAGTTCAGGGTTTTCCGAATGTCACGCGGGGTGCGCAACGTTTAACCGACCGTTCACATGGCGATATCAGAGCTCTGGTGGCGGCTGCTGGAGCAACGGTGACATCTGTGGTGGTACACATCGAGCGCCATCGACCGGATGCACATTTGGCGCGCACACCTACAACATCAACCGAGTCGCCATCCACATCGACCTCATTCGAGGCGACGGGGGCAGCTGCAAGAACACCAACGAGATCATTGGCCGTTTCGAGCAGTGCACCAGCCCGAGTTTTGGATGCACAACGTTGCGAGAGGTGCGGGCAACCGAGTTCTACAACCGGGCTCCGTTGACGCTGTACGCCCAGCCGGGGCGATTCTATCGCTTTTTCAGAACCGCGACGGGACGGACGAGCCTTACGGGTCACTGTGAGTTCGGTTACCGAATCAACCGAGTTTGCCCCGGGTGCCCGTTGGAAGTTCCGTAAAATCTGAGCCGCTCGTTCCGGAAAATCTGAGCCGCTCGGTGTCGTCCAAATCGTCGTTCAGGGTGGGGTCGTCCGCCAAGTGCTTGGTGCGCATGGAGGGGCCGTCGAGGCGCAGCAGGCGGCCACGCTCGAGGACGCGATCGACGATGACCTCGGCGAGGTCGTCGTCGTGAAGGACCGGGCCCCAGCGCTTGGGGTGCTTGTTCGTGGTGAAGATCATCGAGCGCCGTCGGATGTGTCGCTCGTTGACCACGTGGAAGAGCACGTTGGCGGCGTCGCTGCCGTAGGTGAGGTAGCCGACCTCGTCGACGACGAGGACGTGAGGCTTCACGTAGCGAGCGAGCGTGTCGCGGAAGGTGCCGTCGCGGCTCGCGCGAGAGAGCTCGTCGATCATCTCCGCGCAGTTGGCGAAGAGGGCCTCGAAGCCGAGTTGCATCGCGCGGTAGGCGAGCGCGATCGCGAGGTGGGTCTTGCCGCGTCCGGTCTTGCCGTGGAGCACGACCGATTGGCCTTCGGTGACGAAGTCGGGCGAGCACAGCGAGCCGATGGTCGTGAGACGCAGCGTCGATTGGTACGAGAAGTCGAACTCCTCGATGGTGCGTAGGAAGGGGAACCGCGCGGCTCGGACGGCGCGCTGCAGCCGGGTGCCTCGACGATGCGCGATCTCTTCGCCGAAGAGCGTCGTGAGCAGCTGCTCGTGGGTCCACTGCTCGGCTTCGGCGCGGCGCACCATGTCGCGCCACACGCGCCGAGCGTTCGCGAGGTGAAGCCGCTTGAGGATGGGGTCGAGGTCGGTGCTCACGAGCGACCTCCTGCGTCGAGCGCGTGTTGGAGAGCACGGCGGACGCCGGCGAAAGTGCGCGCGTTGCCCCGCAGGACGTGACGGATCGCGCGCTTCATCGCGTCGTCGCCGTGCTCGTCGTAGAGCGCGTACAGGAGCTCGACGATCGCCGTGTTCTGCTTCGGGGCGCGGTGGCGCAAGTCGGTCAGCAGCGCCTCCGCCTCTTAGCCGAGCTCGAGCAACTGCTGCCGCTTCTCGTAGAGGACGGCACGAGCTCCACGGACCGATGCGAGCTTCGCGCGGCGCAGCTCCGGGGACGAGACGCGCGCGCCGGGACGACCGCGGAGGTGAGTCGTCTCGTGTCGACCGACCACGGAGCGAATCCGATCCGCGTACACGAACGCGGTCCCCGGCGTGTTGGCGGCCTCGGGAGGCATGGCGTACCGAACGTTCTCGAACCTCACCTCCGCGCTCGGCCCCACACAGCTCAATGCGGTATACGGTTCCTCGAGCTCGAACATCTGGGCGGTCGGGAACAACGGCGTCATTCTCCGATACATGCCCTGAGCTCCTCCGACGCGAGCCCTCGTCTCACGAAACCACAGGGAGCGTCGGCGAACATCAGCCTCCGGCCACCTGCTTCGCCTCCCGCAGCCAGCCCATCAAGACCTCGTCCTCCACTCCATCCTCGAGCCCCTCCCACGCGCGCCGCAGCCCATCCTCCGCGACGCGCTCCGCCGCCCCGACCTCGCGGTGCGCGAGCGCGAGCTCTTGGAGCTTCCCGGCGAGCGCTCGATCCGCGACGCGCTCCGACAAACGCAGCCAGCCGGTCGCGGGCTGCGCGCCCGGCATGACGATCAACTTCCCGGCGAGCGCTTCACCGGCGGCCTTCAAACGCGGATCTCTGGCCCCACAAGCCATCCAGGCGAGCGTCAGCAAGGGCGCGCTCGGCGAGACCCGCGAGGCGTCGATCGCGAAGCAGATCGCGGAGAGCCGCTCGGCGACGTCCTGCTCGCCGCGCCGCAGCGCAGCGATGGCGTCGAGCGCACGCCACGTGACGGTCGGCGCGCCGGGCGGCGGCCCCGCGGTGCCCGACTCGAGAGGATGATCGCCACCGTGGTCGGAACGGCGTCGAGGGCGGTTCCGCGGTGTACAGATTCATCCTTTGCGAGGATTGACTTGGGGGGCGGTAACGAGAGCGAATGCGGGCAGAGAGTCGTCGGTGATCGCCCGGTGGTTGGACTTCGAGTGCCCCGCGCGGAACTTGGAGAAGACGCGAAGCAACGTACGCATCGTTCATGCGGAGGGGGCTTCGCGTCGAGGGTCTGGATCGCGCTCGGAGCATCACCCGGCGCTGGGGCGAGTTGAGCATGGGCGTTCCCGGCGGGAAGCTGGAGGTGCAAACCAAACCCAGCCCACCGGGAGCCGCCCATGCCGAAGACCGTGCCTGAAAGCCAAGCCGCTGCCAACCTTCCGCAGCGAACCTCTCTGGGAGCTGCGTTCAAGAAGGAGGTGAGCCGACGAGTATCGGGCGGGGACTTCGCCGAGCGCGAGAGGGTGGCGTTGGAGGTCGCGAACGAGCTCGTCCGAGAGGAGCTCATCGCGAGCTTGAACACGATCGTCACGTCACAGGGCACCGGCGATCTGAGCGTCGACGGCGTGCGCTACCGATGGCACGCGGAGGGCTCGGCCAAATACCACAGCCTGGTCGGACCGCTGGAGATCAAGCGTCCCTCGTTCCGCAAAGCAGACGAGCGCAACGGACCGACCTGCATCCCGTTGGAGCTGGCTGCCGGACTGGTCGAGCGCGCAACACCTGCGCTCGCTGAGCGCGTCGCGATGGGACGTGGGGACGGGCCTTCGCTTTTGTGATCTGCACCAGCAACTCCTCGCGTCCCATCGCGTGCCACCGAGTCGCTCCACCCTCCAGGTGATGGGCACGCGCATCGGTACCGCCTTGGACCAGCACACGGCGCAACTCGAGACGTGCGCCCGCGGCGCCGAGAAGCTTCCCCCCGAAGCCGTGACCATCTGCGTCGGGCTCGATCGTACGTCGGCACCGATGGAAGAGACGCTGCCCGAAGATGCGCCCCGACGTGAACGGGTGAAGCCACGGGTGCGAAAAGCACCGCCCCCGGTGACGGTGAACTACCGGATGGCCTACGTCGGCACCGTCTCGCTGGTAGATGCCGGTGGCGAGGTCATCCAGACGTACAAGTACGCGGCCACCGCGGAGGACGGCCCCCAGCAAGTCCTGCATTCGATGATGCAGGACGTGCGGAGGGCGCAGAGGCAGGACCGTTCCTTGCGCGTCATCGTCGTTCAGGACGCGGCCAGGGAGATGTGGAACCTCGTCGTCGAAGCCCTGCACGCCGAGCCGTCGGTCGACCACTGGGACGAGCTCATCGACCACCACCACCATGGCACCGCCCACATGTGGAAAGCTGCCTCGGCGATGGCCGCGAACACCAATGCGACCATGGAGCGATGGCTCGGCGACCTGCGCCGCAGTGACGACGCCATCGACCGGATCGCCGCCGAGCTCGATGTGGAGCGGCAGCTTGGCTACCACCCGACCTTTCGCATCATCTTGGAGGACGAACTCACGTTCATCACCAACAACGGCGCCCGGCTCCGCTACGCCTCCCTCCGAGACGCAGGCTTCCCGATCGGCTCTGGCCCCACCGAAGGCGCTTGCAAGTCCTTCTTCTCCATCCGGTGCAAGCGCTCCGGACAGCGCTGGCGCAACCCCGGGCTCGCCGCCGTCCTTGCCTCTCGATCCCACCTCCTCAACGGACGACTCTCCGCAGTCATGCGGAACCTACGAAAGCGCTTCTACACCGCACAGATCGAAACGCTGCCCCGCGCCGCCTGATCCGAGAGTCATCCAGACCCCGCGTCGAGCGCGCTCACTCCGGCGGGCGCTCGACCTTGCCGTCCGGTCGCTTCGCGAAGCGGCCGGCGTCGGCGCCGTGCACGGGGCCGTCGCTCGGCCACGGCCAGCCGCCGAAGCCGTCGCGGCGGTAGTCCATGAACGCCTGCTGGATCTCGGCCGGCGTGTTCATCACGAAGGGGCCGTAGGCGGTCACCGGCTCGCCGATGGGGCGGCCGCCGAGCACGAGCACCTCACTCGGCGCCTCGCCGCCCACCAGCTCGATCGTCGCGTCGGGGCGCACGCGCGCGGCCACCCCGCGCGGGAGCGCCTGCCCGGCGACGTGCAGCGTGTCACCGCGGAAGAAGTAGAGCGTGCGCGTGTGCCCGGGCTCGCCACGCGGCAGCGTGACGCGCGCGTGCGGCGCGAGCGCGAGCGTCCAGATGACGACCGCGCTCTCGGGGCGCGCGGCCCACGACCGCGGCGGCGGCGGCGGGGGGACGAGCGCCTCCCCTTCGTCGAGCGGGAAGGGGCCCGCCACGACCGTGACCTCGATCTCGCGTCCCTCGGCGTCGCGCAGCACGCGCCGCGGGACACGCTCCGACCAGAGCATCTCGAAGTGGGGCTCGACGAGCTTGTCCGCGCGCGGGAGGTTGAGCCAAATCTGGAAGAGCTCGAGGGGGTTGTCCGCGTCCTCGCGCACGAGCGGAAACATCTCGGCGTGGACCATGCCGCGTCCCGCCGTCAGCCATTGCACGTCGCCGCCGCCGTAGCGCGCCGTCGCGCCCATCGAGTCCGCGTGATCGACGAGCCCGCGCCGGACGACGGTCACGGTCTCGAAGCCCCGGTGCGGGTGCTGCGGGAAGCCGGGCACCTCGTCGCCGTGGTACATGTTCCAGCCGTCGCGTCCCGCGAAGTCTTGCCCGATCGCGCGGCCCGCGAGCGAGGCGGCCGGTCCCAGCTTCCCGTTGCCTTTCGGGTAGGCGTCGAGGTGGTGGACGCAGAAGAGGAAGGGGTCGGCGGTCTCCCAGGGGAAGCCGAGCGGCCGGACCGAGAGGACGACATCATTCGGCGGGAGGTCGTTCGGCGGAGGGGGCGTGTCGTTGGCCATGGACGCACCATGCGGCTTCGCGCCTCGCGCCGAAAGGCCGCCTCCAGGAACGCAGCGTTGCGATCGGAGCGCTACGCGAGGCCGAGCCCCACGACGAACGCCGCGACGCCGACCGCGAAGAGCGCGCCGAAGCGGCGAGCGGCGGTGGGGACGAAGCGGTCCTCGGCGTCGATGGCGCGCGCGGCGAAGAGGAAGGCCGCGCCGACCCACGCCGCGAAGCCGAGCAGCGCGAGCAGGGCCCAGCCGGGGTGCGGGCGGGGCACGTCGCGGAGCAAGGCGAGGTGCTCGGCGCGTCGCTCTTCTTCGCTCTTGTGGGCGTCGATCGGCGGCGGGGGCTCGGCGGCCATGAGCGCGGCGATCCGCTCGTCGGCCTCGGCGAGGCGGTCGGCGTGGGGCGTGTACGTGCTGCGCGTCGAGAGGATCGCGCCGCGGACGGCTCGCCAGGCCGCGAGGGCGCGCTGCAGACGGCGCGCGTCCTCCGCCTCGCGCGCCAGCTCGCGGAGCGCGTCGAGCGCGGCGGCGCTCCAGGGGTTGCCGGGCGCGTACCACTTGGCGGCGCGGCGGTAGTGGACGAGCGCGGCGTCGACGTCGCCGGCCGCGCGGAGCGCGTCCCCCTGCCGGAGCTCGCCGTGGGCGCCGACGAGCACGCGCACGAGCACGACGGCCAACAAGATGCCGACGACGCCCGCGACGCGGGCGGCGCGTCGCGCGAGGGGGGCGTTCAGCTTGGAGCGGAGCGACGTCATGAGGGGGCGTTCGGGGCGATGCGTTCGGGGCGAGGCGTGCGGGGCGATGCGTTCGGGGCGAGGCGTGCGGCGCGGCGGCGGGACGTCGACCCAATCAGGGGAAGTCTCGGCGGCGGAAGATGATGGACGCGAAGATGAGCGCGAGGGTGGTGTAGCCGAGGCCGTAGCCGAGGGTCGTCAGCAGGTAGGTGGGCGCGTCCGCGGCGTGGAGCGCGTGCCGGCCGGGCACGAAGAGGTTGTAGTTCGGGACCACGCGGGCGAGGCCGTGGAGGATGGCCTCGATCTCGTCACCGAGCAGGCGAGAGCGGATCGTCTGCATCGTGTCGGCGCTGCGCCCGACGAGCCAGAGGCCGACGGTGAACGCGCCCGTGAGGAAGGGGCTCGAGAAGGCGCCGAAGAAGAGCGCGACGGCGGCGAGGAGCGTGAGCTCGCCGACGTTCAGCGCGAGCGCGTAGAGCACCGGGGCGACCTTCACGTCCGTCGTCGATGCGTAGAGCGCGCCCGCGAGCAACATCGCGCCGGCCCAGGGCACGCCGAAGCGGGTGGCGTCGCGCAGCTTCCACCCGAGGACGGCCGCGACCAGCACGAAGGCGAGGGGGATCACCAAGAAGAGGGCCACGCTGGCGCCTGCCTGCAGGCCCATCACGAGCAGCTGGACGCCGCCCATGATGGCGACGAAGACGAGGCCGGTGACGGAGATGCCGAGGTGCTTGCCGACGAGGAACTCCCAGCGGTGGATCGGTCGCGGGAGGATCACGTAGAGCGTCTTGCGCTCGATCTCCTTGTAGAGGAGCGAGGAGCCGAGGAAGACCGCGACGAGCACCGAGAAGAGCGAGATGGAGGCGAGCCCGATGTCCTCGACGACGCGCCGCTGTTGGTCGAGCGAGAGCTCCCCGAGCGCCAAGGTGAAGAGCAGCATGCCGGTCGCGAGCCCGACGACCGCGTAGAGCACGCGGTCGCGCACCGCCTCTCGGAAGGTGTTGAGGGCGATCGCGTAGATGCGCTCGAGGGGACGTCTCATGAGCTCGGGTCGGGAGGGGTCGGGAAGAGGGTGTCGGGGGGCGGCGGTGCCCCGACGAGGCGCTCGCCGAGGACGAAGAAGGCCGCGGCGTCGAGGGCGACGAAGAAGAAGGCGACCGCACCGAGCGTGAGCAGCGCGGGGAGGACCCGGCCGTCGCGACGCTCGCGGCGGCCATGTCGCGCGGCCCGGTCCTGTCGCGCAGCCCAGGCGGCGCGGAGGGTGAGCTCGAGGTGGAGGGCGAAGAACGCGAGCCCGAGTCCGACGCCGATCGCCGGGAGGGTGTGCGGGAGCGTCTGGCGCAGCGCCTGGTAGGCGTCGAGCGGCGCGGCGCCGCGCGCGAGCGGCCACCAGAGCAGCGTCGCGTAGCCGGCGGCGAAGGCGAGCGCGAGGAGCAAGGCGAGCCGCTGCAGCGGGCGCTGCTCGGCGGCGCCGGGCGCCTCGCGGAGGGTCGCGACCTGGAGGCCCGCGCCGAGGAGGAGAGTGAGCAGGAGGGCGCCCGCGCCGCCAGCGCTCGGCGCGCGGGCGAGGAAGGCGTCGCGGCTCGACGCGGCGCCTCGCAGGGTCCAGAGGAGCGACGCGGCGACCGGGAGCGTCCAGAGCAGACCCCCGACGACATGGAGACCGCGCGCGTGCTTCACGCGCCTTGGGTAGTACGTCGTGGGTCGCGGCGTCAACGAAGCGGTGGGCGACGCGGCGAGGGACGAGTGATGGGGGGCTCGAGATGGGGGCGGGGCGCGGGGTCCCGGAGCGCAGTCAGTCGTCGTCGGGGTAGGGGAGCTCGTCGTCGTCGAGGCACCGGCGGTAGGTGATCTGCACCTCGCGGAAGCCGAGGCGCTCCATGGCCGCGCGTGTGCCCGTGTTGAAGGGCCAGGTCATCGTCTCGACCACGCTGCAGCCCTCGTCGCGGAAGCGCTCGAAGAGCGCGTCGACCAGCTGCCGGCCGACGCCGCGCCCGCGCGCCGCGGGGTCGACATACCAATCACCGAGCACGCCCTTGCGGTGGAGGACGCGCCGCGGCTCGTCGCGGACGACCCCGCTCGCGTAGCCGAGCGCGACGTCGGCCTCCTCCGCGACGAGGACGATGGCCGCGCGATCGCGGAGCATCGCGTCCACGTCTTCGCGGAGCACGTCCTCGAAGCCCCGATAGGCGTAGAGGATCTCGAGCTCGTCGGGCATGAGCGCGCTCCGATGGTCGAGGTAGAGCGCGCGATGGAAGGCGTGCACGGCGTCTCGGTCGGCGAGGCTCGCGCGGCGGATGGTCAGGCTCACGCGCGGTCTGTACCAAACCCGCGGGCGTCTGTCGGGCACGGCGGACGGCGCAGCTCATTGGAGGGGGCACCACGGGCAGTTCTTGCTGTCCCCACGCGTGGGCGTGCCCTTCCAACGGCAGTTGGCGTCCGCCAGCGATCGGCGGCCGAAATCCCGCCAATCCGCCACCCTCGCGGGTCGTAAGTGTTCGGAATTATTGGGGCGCGTTCCCTGGAACGCCGCGTGCTCTGCACTCCCTCGCCGCGCGGCGGCGAGGAGGTCCGAGATGAACGAGAAGAAGAGTCACAAGGTCGTGTTCGCGCTCACCGAGCGCCAAGGGAAGACGTATTGGATGCGGGTCGGCGTCGCGTGGCCGAACCGCGACGGCAGCCTGACGCTCCAGCTGGACGCGATCCCGATCAGCGGAAAGCTCCAGGTCCGCGAGCCGGAGGTCCGAGACGAGGCGCCGTGGGAGCCGCGCCGTCGCCCGAACTTCGAGCTGCCCGCGCAGCTCACCGGGAGCGACTGAAGACACGAGCCCGTCGTGCCAGCGCGCACGCGAGGTCCGGGTCGGGGCCCGAGCGCCGACCTCCTCGGGCCGGAGTCCCCCCTTTCCCTTTCGGGCTTGGGGACGAGGGGCTCGGGCCTCGACTCGGGCCTCGTCCCGTCGAGTCGGGGGCGTCGCGTCGTGCGACGCGCCTCCGCCGACTCTCGAGTCAGTCCAACACCAACCACCCACCAACCAACCCCAACCAACCCCAACCAACCCCAACCAACCCACCGAGGAACCCCCATGAACACCCACACTCTGATCCGTTGCCTCTTCTCCGCCCTCTTCTCGCTCGGCCTGCTCATGACCGGGCCCGCGAGCGCGCAGGGGCCGGAGGACGACGACGTCGTCGAAGCCGAGGCCGCCCCCGCGCCCTCCGGTGCCCCAGTCGACCTGAACACCGCGACCGAGGCGCAGCTCGTGGCCCTCCCGGGCATCGGGCCCAGCAAGGCGCGCGCGATCATCGCCTACCGCGAGCAGCGCACCTTCCGCCGGGTCGAGGAGCTGATGCGTGTGCGCGGGATCGGTCGCGGGACCTTCCGACAGCTCCGGGCGCACATCACGGTGTCCGCCGCCCCGCAGCGCTGAGCGTCGCGAGTGGCGCCCGCCGAGGCCGCGCGCCTCGGCGGGCGCCCGTCGTGCGCCCTCTCACGGAGATGACCGAAAGGCCCGTGAGCGGGGCGCGAATCCCTCCTACGACCGGGGCAAAGCTTGAGAATCGCGGCATTTGGTGACAGTCTCGCGCCGCCTATGCGTATTCAGCTCTCGTCGGACTCGCCCCTCGCCATCGACGCCGACCTCCTGGTGGTCGGGATCGCCAGCACCTCGAAGCGCTCGGTCGACGTCGACAAGATCGATCGCGCGCTCGGCGGCTCGCTCGCCGACTGGTGGAAAGACGAGGGCTTCGAGGCGAAGCCGGGGCAGGTCTCGAAGCTCCCCGCGCGGGGCCGCATCAAGGCGCGCTGGGTGGTCTTCGTCGGCATCGGCGGCAAGGACGCCGTCGCCGACGCGCGTGGCCTCGCGCACGCCGCGACCAAGGCCTCGAGCCGCCAGAAGAGCGCCGCGCTCGTCCTGTCCGAGGTGAACGTCGAGAGCGTGCGCGCGGCGGCCGAGGCCCTCGCGACGGGCGCCTACGAGTACACCACGTACAAGACCGGAGATCGCAAGCCGAAGGGGGGCCTGAGCAAGGCGTTCCTCGTCGGCGCGGACCCCAAGAGCAGCGAGCTCAAGGCCGCGCTCAAGGCGGGCAAGGTGGTCGCCGAGGCGGTGAACCTCGCGCGTGACCTCGTGAACGCGCCGCCCAACGACCTCCACCCCGTGACCTTCGCGGACATCTTCCGTGAGGAGGCGGAGAAGCTCGGCTTGCCGACGACGGTGTGGGGCAAGAAGGAGCTCGAGAAGGCGGGCATGAACCTCTTCTTGGCCGTCAACCGCGGCAGCGCGATCGAGCCGCGGATGGTGCATGTGGCCTACGAGCCCGAAGGCGCGACGCAGAAGGTCGCGTTCGTCGGCAAGGGGCTGACCTTCGACTCGGGCGGCCTCTGCATCAAGCCGCCGAAGTCGATGGACACGATGAAGTGCGACATGGCGGGGGCCGCGGCGACCGTCGGGATCGTCTTGGCGGCGGCGAAGCTGAAGCTGCCCGTGGCGGTGCACGCGATCATCGGCTGCACCGAGAACATGACGGGCGCGGCCGCATACCGGCCGGGTGACGTCTTCACGAGCCTCGACGGGAAGACCGTCGAGATCATCAACACCGACGCCGAGGGGCGGCTCGTGCTCGCGGACGTGCTCGCTTGGACTCGCGACACGCTCGCGCCCGACCTCATCATCGACCACGCGACGCTCACCGGCGCGTGCATGGTCGCGCTCGGCAACTACCGCGCGGCGCTCTACACGGCGGACGACGAGCTCGCGAAGGCGTACGACGCCGCGGCGGGCGCGGCCGACGAGAAGTTCTGGCGCATGCCCCTCGACGAGGATCTCCGGTCGACGCTCGACTCGTCGATCGCCGACCTCAAGCACGTCGGCGGGCCCTACGGCGGCTCGATCACGGCGGCGCTCTTCCTCAAGGAGTTCGTCGGCAAGTCGCGCTGGATGCACCTCGACATCGCGGGCCCCGCGTTCCTCGACGGCAGCCACGGGCGCATGCCACGCGGCGGCACGGGCTTCGGCGTCGCCACTGCGGTGCGCTACCTCGAGTCACTCGCAGGAGCATGATGCGACGACGCACCGCGTCTGTCCTGGTCGCGGTGACGTCGAGACGATTCGGAGTGGCGCTCCTCGTGCTCGCGGTCCTCGGCGCCGTAGCGCTGTCTGGGCTGCAGCCGTCGACGGCCGAGGCGCACCTCGGGCACGTCGTGCTCCGCGCCGAGCGCTACCTGAAGCTCGACGTCGGGCCCCAGAGCGCGCGCTTCGTGGTTTCACTCACCCTCGGCGCCGACGAGACCGTCCGCGTGTTGGTGGCCGCCGACGCCGACGAAGACGGCGAAGTCACGCCCTCCGAGGCCGAGGCCTACGTGCTCGAGTGGGGGAGGGCGCTATCCGAGGAGCTCCTCTTCGAGCTCGACGGGGAGCCGTTCGGGTTGGACTTCTCGGAGCCGTGGCTCGATCCGCTCGGGCCGACGGTGCCGGCGCCGTCGATGGCGGAGTCGCTCTCGGGCGTCGTCGAGCTCGTGGCGATGATTCCGCTCGACGGGGGACGCCACATCCTCCGCTGGCGTGATCGGATGGACGTCTCGCGCTTCGATCGGACCGACGTCGTGGTCAGCGCGCAGCCGGGGGTGACGCTCCACGCGGTCGGTCCGAGCGAGCACCCGAGCGACCTCGACGAGCGCTTCGCGTACGCGTCGCACGACGTGCCGGAGGTGGTCACGGCGATCGTCGAGGTGGCGGGGCTCTCGCCCATCGAGCGCGCGCTCGTCTTCGTCGCGGTCGGCCTGACGGCGATGCTCGTCGTCGCCGCGTGGATCGCGCTCGCGCTGCGACGACGCCGAGGCGACGCGGCGTGATGGATCTGCTTCGCATCCGTTCGCTCGAGTCGGGGCGCGTCACGTCTCGAGCGAACGCGGGACGTCAGCTCCGACCGTACACCGGCACGATCGCGCCGCGAGAGGTGGCGTTCTCCGGCGAGGCGAGGAAGACGACCGTCTGGGCGACGTCCTCGACCTTCGGCCATCGCGCGAAATCTGCATCTGGCATCGCGCCGCGGTTCGCGGGTGTGTCGAGGATCGAAGGCGCGATCGCGTTCACCCAGATGTCCCGCGGCGCGAGCTCCTCGGCGAGCGCCAGCGTGAGCGTCGCGACCGCGCCCTTGCTCGCGGCGTAGGCGGCGAGATCGGCCGTGGGGACGAGCGCGGGCTTGGCCGTCACGTTCACGAGGCGACCGCCGCCGCTCATGTGGCGGCTCGCGGCGCGGCAGCAGAGCCACGCGGTGGTCACGTTCATCGCGAGCATGCGCTGGAGATCGGCGAGCGAGGCCTCCCCGATGGGGCCCCACACGAAGCCTCCCGCGACGTGGACGCTGGCCCAGAGGCCCTCACCGACGTGCGAATAAAACGCCTCGACGGCCGCCTCGTCCGTGAGGTCGACCCCCCGCGCCACGCGTGCGCCCGCCGCCTCCGCCGCTTCCGCGTCGGCCTCGTCGAAGGCGGGCACGTGCACGGCGGCGCCGCGCGCGACGAGCGCTCGTACGACCGCGCGACCCAGCGCGCCGCCGCCGCCGGTGACGACGACGGCCTTCGACTCGAAGCTCGGGGACGTGGCGCTCATCGTGGCCCTCCGCGCGGGGTCAGCTCGCCTTGCGCTTGGCCTCGCCGAGCTCGGCCTTGGCGTCGGGGATGATGGTGTCGAGCTCCTCGCGGAGCTGCGAGAGGAGCTGTAGGAGCTGCTTGGCGCGCGCCTCGTCGATGCCCTCGACCTGCTGGAGGAGGGCCTCCAGGCGGCGCGTCGCCGAGCGGGTCTTTTCGAGCGCTTCGACCCTCTCGGCGCCCTCGGGCTTGGGGAAGAAGAGCGGGTCGAAGGTGCGGCGCAGCACCGCGACCGGCGTCTGGTCGTCGAAGACCGCCTGCTTGAGCTCGCTGACGCGATCGTCTTCGTAGTCGTCGGTCTCTCCGTCGTTCGCCGGCTCGGTCCCGCGGAGGGCCTTGGCGAAGTACTCGACCGCGTCGACGGTCGGGATCGGTTGGGCGAGCCCGTCGCGCGCGAGGACCTGCGGCGCGTGCTCGCGGACGACGGAGTAGCTGCCCGTGAGCTTGTCGACCGTGGCCTTGGTCAGCAGGAGCTCGCTCTGGCAGTAGGTGTGGAAGTCCGGGTAACCCCATTGGTGGAAGAGCTCGCCGGCGCGCACCTCGACGAGGGCTTCGGCCATCTCCACCCAGGATCGCTTGAAATTGCGGGCGCGCCGCACGAGCTCGAGCCGGATCTTGTCGGCGCCGCGGGCCTCGAGCTCTTCGCGGAGCTCGTCCAATCGATCATGTGTCGCCATGGGCGGGCGACCATAGCACCCTCGACGGGCGGCGCAGTGGGTCACGAGTGCCCCCACCCCGAACCCGCGACGATCACTCGTCGCGGCTGGCGTTCGCGCAGCGGTCGAGCCCTTCGGCGATGAACGCCCAGACCTCGTCCGACTCGAAGACCTCGGCGTGGCCGAGCGGGAAGCCGGCGCGTCGCTGCACCTCTTCTTGCGCCTCGGCCCGAAGCTGGCTGACGAGCGGGACGACGCCGTCGGACGCGCGCCCGTTCTCGTAGAGGAAGACCAGATCTCGCTGGGCGTGGCGGGGGCCGGGGAGCGCGAAGAGCCGGGAGAGGAAGGGGCCGTCGGGGACGAGATCGCGCCAAGCGGGCGCGACGGCGGGGGACCAAGACACGCCGAAGGCGGCGCTCGGGACCCCGCCGAAGGGGGTGGCGACGGTGGTCAAGCCACGCACGAAGGAGTCGTCGTCGTAGCGCCCGAGCATCGCGCGCGCTGCGAGGCCGCCCATGCTGTGCGCGACCACGCAGAGGCGCGAGAGCTCGTATCGCGCGTAGAGCTCGTCGAGGCTCCGGGCGAGCCACTCGGCGACCAGATCGACGGGGAGCCCGGTCGGGTAGCTCGCGATCCAGGGTTGGTAGCGAGCGCGATCGAGGCGGTCGATCCACGGCGCGAGCTGGCTCGCGTGACCGCCGATGCCGTAGATGAAGAGGACGGGGGTGCGGTCGGGATCCCACGGCTCGACGAAGAAGATGCCCATGGGGTAGCGGCGCGGCCAGCGCAGCGGCTGGAAGATGCCGTACTCCCCCGACTCGGGGCCGAAGCGCGGGTCGTCGAGGTCGACGACGACCCCCAGCTCGTACTCGCGCCGCAGGACCGCGTCGCGAGAGGGCTCTTCGGCGCGCTCGTCGACCTCGAGCGCGAGAGGTGCGCCGCTCCATCGGGTCGGCGGCGCCCACCACTCGCCCGCGTCGAGGGCGAGATCGCCGTTCTCGTCGACGAAGGTGACGACGTGATAGCGCGCCCGCGGCACCGAGAAGTGGAAGTCGCCCGGCGCGAAGAGGACGGAGCGTGAGACGATCTCGTCGGGGGCGTTGCGTGAGCGCGCGGGTCGGAGGAGCTGCACGACGAGCGTCGCTCCCTCCTCCACCGCCGCGCGCGCCTCCTCACCGAGCGTGACGCGACCCTCGACGGCCACGTAGCGATCGAGCTTCGACGCCTGACGACGCAGGGTCTGGAGTCGGTAACAACCGACGACCCCGGCGAGGAGCAAGAGCGCGAAGGCGGCGCGACGCACGCCGCAGCGTAGCAGGTGCGCTCAAGCGCGGGCGGCGGCGGCGGCGAGCTCGACGGGGTCGTGCGCGCAGAAGATGTGCACGCCCTCGTCGCGCGCGCGCAGCTCGCGCAGCCGCTCGCGGTTGGCCTCCATGGCCCCGCGGTCGAGCGCGGCGAGCCGCTCGAAGGCGGCGATCCCCGCGGGCGCCCACGGTTCGCGCGCGAGCCGCCCGTGGAAGAAGTAGGCGTCGCCAGCGTGGAGCGTCCAGGCGTCCGTCCCGTCTGCGGCCGCGACCGCGACCCCTGCGTGGCCGCGCGTGTGCCCGGTGAGCGGGACGAGGAGGAGCTCCGGGGGCAGGCCGTCGAGCTGGCGGACGGCGGGGAAACCCTTCCACGCCTCTCCGGCGGGCTCGTACGTCGCCCAGTCGGGCCCGTGTGCCCATTGCGCGCTCCGGTAGCGCCGGCGCTCGGCGGCGGTCTGAGGTCGGAGCGCGGCGTCGTGCTCGGCCGCCAGGAGGTGGACCTTGGCCTTCGGGAAGTCCGCCAGCCCGCCGGCGTGGTCGAGGTCGAGGTGGGTCAGGACGACGTGGCGGACGTCCTCGGGGCGGTGACCGAGCGCGCGGATCCTCGCGACCGCGGTGCCGAGGGGATCTTGGTTCCAGCGCAGGAGATGGCGCGCGGGCCCGAGCCGCCGGGCGGGATCGGCCAGGTCCGCGGTGCCGAAGCCCGTGTCGATGAGCACGAGGCCGTGGGCGTCCGTCTCGATCAGGAGGCAGTGGCAGACGAGGGTGCCAGTCTCGAAGAGGTGGCCGTCGCCCTGAATCAGCCGGCGGGCGAAGGGGCACATCGTGCCGCAGTCGAGGTGGTGCAGTCGCATCGCCCCTGGCGTAGCAGGCTGTCGCCCGATGGGCAGTCGGGCATCGGGTTGGGGGCCGAGTCCGAGTCTGAGTCCGAGCTCGAGTCCGGATCCGCCCGGATCCGAGCGCGGGCCTGGTCGGCGTGGAGGGGCCGGCGGACGGGGCGGAGGCGGGAAAGAAGCACGCTCATGCTGCGCTTTGCCCACCTTTGCGCGCAGCTGAGGTATGGTCTGCGCGTCGCCCCGGGGGGCGCAGCTCGAAGAAGGGGACTTTGGAGATGATGCGTTTTCGTTTGGTCGCGCTCGCCGGGTTTCTCGCGATCGCCGCGGGAAGCTCCCCCGCCGCCGCCGGCGGCTACGACACGCCGATCCTCTACACCGCGCGCCACCTCGGCATGGGCGGGACCGCGATCGGCTACGTGGACGATCCGTCGGCGATCTTCCACAACGTCGCCGGCCTCCGTCACACCAAGCGCTTCAGCCTTCTCGGTAACGTCTCGCTCCTGCTCGGCAACATCACGGGCTCGCCCGCGGCGGACGCCATCAACACCGACTCCGAGACGACCGTCGCGCCCTTCTTCCTCGTGGGCGCGTCGGCCCGCGTGAACGACTACCTGACGATGGGCTTCGCGGTCTACCCGGTCGCGTCGGCAGGCGGCACGTACCTCTACCCGCGGGGTGCGAACACGATCGAGGACTCGACGACGCTCATCTTCCTCGAGGCGTCCTACGGCATCGCCCTCGAGATCCCGAAGCACAACCTCGCCTTCGGCATCGGTTACCGGCTCACCTACGTCAGCCTCACGCGTCAACGCGGGCCCCAGGACGGAACCAAGGACACCGACTTCTCCGCCAACGGCTGGAACTTCGCCGGCATCCGGCTCGGCATGCAGTGGCAGCCGATCCCCGAGTTCGAGTTCGGCATGTCGTATCGGCACCAGACCCGAACTCGGATCCGTCAGGAAGCGACGTCGGAAGACGGGCTCTGCTCTCGCCCGCCCTGCGCGCTCGGCGGCAACATCGACAGCATCGAGACGCACTTCCGGTTGCCCTCGCGCATCGGCGCTGGCACGCGGTTGAACCTCGGCGCGTTCAGCGCCGCGTTCGATCTGGAGTACGCCTTCCACTCGCAGAACGTCTCGGAGGAGCTGGTCGCCGAGGTGCCCGGCCTCGGCACGACGCCGGTCCCCAACATCTTCGACTGGCGGGACGGCTTCACGATGCGCTTCGGCGTCGAGTACCGCTTCCTGGACGGCAAGCTGCCCGTGCGCGCGGGCTACATCCTCGAGGATCGCGTCACGAGCTACCGCTATGTCAGCGCCTTTGGTGGCCCCCCCGGCGCGACCCACGTCGCGACCCTCGGCGTCGGCTACCAGACCGAGAACTTCCGCGTCGACCTCGCCTACGCCTACCGCACCTCGAGGGGCAGCGCGACCGAGGAGAACGTCGGACCGGAGCGGGACCCGCGCAACGGGGGCCTCGGCGGCTGCGCGTTCTGCGGCTTCCAAGGCGACTACGCGCTCACCATGCACGGCATCTACGTGAACGTGGGCTACTCCTGGGGCGCGAGCACACCTGAGCCCGAAGGGCCCTCGGCCTTCACCCCCGCGCCGCCGCCGGCCCCCGCGCCGCCGCCCGCGCCCGTCGTCGAGCCGGAGCCCGAGCCCGAGCCGGAGGTGGAGGAGCCCGTCGAGGGCGACGCCGCCGAAGGGGAGGAGGAGGCCGCGGGCATGGACGAGGCGGTCTTCGAGTAGTGCGGCGTTCGAGGCGATGACGAGCCGGGTCGAAGCGCTCCGAGCGCAGAGCGCCGCGCTCGTGGACGTCGCGCGCGACGTCAAGGTGCTCTCGGCGCTGAGCTGGCCAGAGGAGATCGTCCACGACTTCCTCGAGGCGTGGCGGCGCGGTAACCCCGCGCTGCCCGAGCCGCCGCCGCCGCGCGCCTTGCCCGAGGACACCGGCGCGCGCCTCGAGGCCATCCTGGACGCGGTGGACCCGGGCGACCCGGTCGGCCAATACCTCGCCGATACCGCCGAGAGCTACCGCACCATCCTCGGGCTGCTCTCGGCCGCGGGGACGCCGGAGGCGCACCGCATCAGCCGCGAGGTCTTCGGGGGACCGCGGGCGCGCATCACGGGCTCGACGCTCACGCACCTCGAGGCCGCCGACAGGCTCCTCGCGTCCACCGCCGCGCTCGACGAGGCGACGCGCGACTTCGACGAGGAGATCCACCTCGACGCCGATCAGGTCGCGGCGGGCCTGCGCGCGCGTTGGGAGGGGTTCTTCGAGGCGCCGCTCGAGGTGGTGCTCGACACGCAGCTCGCGGCGAAGGCGGCAGCCAGCGCCGACCGCGTCCGCCTCCACGCCCACGGCGTCTTCACGCCCAACGACATCTTGCAGCTCTCCGAGCACGAGATCGGCGTGCACAGCCTGACGAGCCGCAACGGGCGCGCGCAGCCGATCGTGACCGCGCTCGGCCTCGGCGCGCCGCGTACGACCGCCACGCAGGAGGGGCTCGCCACCTTCGCCGAGCTCGTGACGGGCAGCATCGATCTGTCGCGGCTGCGGCGCCTCGCGTATCGGGTGCGCGCCATCCACCACGCGGAGGAGGGCGCGAGCTTCCTCGAGGTCTTCGAGTGGCTGCTCTCCATCGGCGAGCCCGACCACGAAGCGGTGCGGACGACGATGCGGATCTTCCGCGGCGGCGACGTCCGCGGGCGGCACGTCTTCACGAAGGACGTGGTCTACCTGCGCGGCCTCTTCGCGGTGCATACCTTCTTGCGCAAGGCGATCGCGGACCACCGGCCGGATCTCATCCGTCGCCTCTTTGCGGGTCGCCTGACCCTCGGCGATTGCTTGGAGCTCGAGGAGGCCTTCGACGACGGGACCATCAGCCCGCCGAAGTACATCCCCAGCTGGGCGGGCAACCTGCGCAACCTGGCCGCGTTCCTCGCGTTCTCGACGTTGAGCGACAAGATCGATCTCTCGGGGGTCGAGCTCGAGGACGTGCACGCCGCGCCGCGGCAGCGGTTGATCCTGAGCTGAGCGGCGATCGGTTCGGGGGGCCGAGAGGTGCGCTCGGGCGCGGGGCGAGGTGGGGAGTGGGGTGGGGGAGTGGGGTGAGTGGGGGGAGTGGGGTGAGTGGGGGGAGTGGGGTGAGTGGGGGGAGG